>DATBIZ010000459.1:0-2964 GCA_036556645.1 Vicinamibacteria bacterium
CGTCGGCCTCCAGGACTCGCACCACATCGGCCGCGTGCGCGTGGACCCGCGCAACCCGGAGGTGGTCTACGTGGCCGCGGTCGGCCATCTCTACACCGACAACCCGGAGCGCGGCGTCTATAAGACGACCGACGGCGGCCGGACCTGGCGGCGCACGCTGTTCGTGGACGAGCGCACGGGAGCGATCGATCTGGCGCAGGATCCCTCGCGGCCCGATGTCCTCTACGCGGCGATGTGGGAGAAGGCGCGCGCGCCTTGGAACTTCCTGGAGAGCGGGGCCGGCAGCGGCCTCTTCAAGTCCCGCGACGGCGGCGAGACCTGGGCGCGGCTCGCCGGCGGCCTGCCGTCGGGGGCGACGGTGGGCCGCATCGGCCTCGCCCTCTCGCCTTCGCGGCCCGACACCCTCTATGCGGTGGTGGACAACCAGTCGCGCCGGCCCCCCACCGAGACCGTGGACGAGGAGACGCCCAGCGGCGAGCTGACGCCGCGGCGCCTCCGCGCGCTCGACGCCGCGGCCTTCGTGCGCCTGGACGACGCGGTGGTCACGCGCTTCCTCAAGCGCTACGAGTACCCCAGGTCGCTGCGGGTGGCGCGGCTCAAGCGCGACGTGAAGGCCGGACGCATCACGGTCGCCGACCTGGTCGCCTACCTCGAGGACGCAAACCGCGACCTGTTCGAGAACGACGTGGTGCAGGCCGAGGTCTACCGGACCGACGACGGCGGGCAGAGCTGGCGGCGCACGCACGAGGGCCGCATCGACAAGGTGTTCTACTCGTTCGGCTACTACTTCGGGCGGATCGCGGTGGACCCGGTGGACGCCGAGCGCGTCTACTTCGCGGGCGTGCCGCTGCTCGCCTCGAACGACGGCGGGAAGACCTGGAAGGGCCTCGACCAGAGGGGCGTGCACGTGGACCACCACGCGCTGTTCGTGGACCCGCGCGCGCCGCACCGGGTGGTGCTGGGGAACGACGGCGGGCTCAACGTCTCCTACGATCGCGGCGCGACGTGGTCGAAGATCAACAACCTGCCGGTCGGCCAGTTCACCACCCTCGCCCTCGACAACGCCAAGCCCTACAACATCGTGGGCGGGCTGCAGGACAACGGCGTGATGCGCGGCCCGTCCACCTACCAGCCGGGCAAGAGCGACCCGGGCGCCTGGCGCGAGATCTACGGCGGCGACGGCAGCGCGATCGCGATCGATCCCCGCGAGCCGAGCACGATCTACACCGCGTCGCAGTTCGGCAACGCGGCCCGGCTGGACCTCAAGACCGGGCAGCGCGAGAAGATCCGCCCGCGGCCGGAGCTCAGCCCGCGGAAGAAGGAGAAGCCGCTCCGCTACAACTGGATCACGCCCTTCATCCTCTCGCCGCACTCGCGCGACGTCCTCTACTTCGGGACCAACAAGCTCCACCGCTCGCTCGACCGCGGCGCCACCTGGAGCGCGATCTCCGAGGACCTCACGTCCAACCCCGAGCAGGGCGACGTCCCGTTCGGCACGGTCACCTCGATCGCCGAGTCGCCCCGGCGCTTCGGCGTGATCTGGGCGGGCACGGACGAGGGCAAGGTGTGGGGCACCCGCGACGGCGGCGCGACCTGGGCCGACCTCTCGGCCGGCCTCGCGCCCGGCCGCTGGGTGACGCGCGTGACCGCCTCGCGGTTCGACGAGGGCACGGTCTACGTCGCGCAGAACGGCTACCGCAACGACGAGTTCACGCCGTACCTGTGGCGCTCGACCGACTACGGACGCACCTGGCAGTCGCTGGCGGCGGGCCTGCCCGCGGAGCCGGTGAACACCGTGCGCGAGGATCCGCGCGGCCGCCATCTTCTCTATGTGGGGACCGACCTGGGCGTGTTCGTGTCCCTCGACCGCGGCCAGACCTGGAACGCGCTGACGGGCGGCCTTCCGCGCGTGCCGGTGCACGACCTGCTCGTGCACCCGCGCGAGGGCGACCTGGTGGTGGCCACCCACGGGCGCAGCGTGTTCGTGGCCGAGGCGGCACCGCTGCGCCGCCTGACCGCGGAGCGACTGACCAGGCCGCTGGTGGCCCTGCCGGTCAAGGCCGCCGAAGCCGATCCACGGCGCGGCTACGGCGAGCACCCGTACATCACCTGGGCCCGCGACGAGCCGGTGAGCCGGATCGCGTGGTGGTCGTCGCTGCCCGCCGGTACCGCGGTGAGCATCGCGCTCGAGGACGAGCACGGCAGCGTGTGGAGGGAGCTGACGGCGACCGGGTCTGCGGGCCTCAACGTGGTCGAATACGACCTGACCGCCGACCCGGCCCGGGCGGCGGCGGCCGAGGCGGTGTCGCGGCAGAAGGCGCTCGAGAAGCAGAAGCTGGCGAAGGCGGGCGCGGCCACGCCGGTTCCCGCCGCCGGCGACGACGCCGCCGACGAGGACGAATTCCTCGATCCCGACCTCGGCCTCGACGAGGAAGAGCCCGCCGCGGAGCCCACGGCCAGCTCGGGCCAGCCGATGCTCGACGCGGACCTGCGGCAGCTCCTGGCGGACCCGCTCCACGCGAGCCGCAAGCGCTACCTCCCCGCGGGCAAATACACGGTCAAGATCACGGCCGGCCGGGAAATGGACCGCACGACGCTGACGGTGAAGCCGGCCCGCAACGGCGCGTCCGCGGACGAGTAGGCGTTCCAGAAATGGCGGGGGCGGAAGAGGTTCCGCCCCCGCCCCGTCAGGTGCGCTTCACTGCGGCAGGCGGATGTTGACGCCCTTGGGCTTGACCTTCACCACCAGCCGCCGCGTGCCCGCCAGGGTCGTGGTGTCTCCGGCCAGCGCAGCGCCGGCCAGGGCCCCTGCTTCCTCTTCCGCCTCCACCTTGAAGAGCACGAGGTTCTCCAGGAACGCGGCCAGCGCCCGCTGGTCGCTGGTCGAGCGGTTGAGGAACGCGCGGCGCGACGGCGCCGCCTCGCTCGGGTCGTCGGAGGCCGGGGTGGCGTGCTCGATGATCG
>DATBIZ010000460.1:0-3894 GCA_036556645.1 Vicinamibacteria bacterium
GGTGCCCGCGCCCAGCCGCACGATCGCCGCCAGCACCTGCCGCGGGATGCGCGCGGTCCGCTCCCGCACGCCCTCCAGGATCACCTGGGCCAGGGTGAGGGAGGTGAGGTCCTCGCCCGTGGCCTGGTCCACGACCTCCACGTCATGGCCCGAAGCGACCAGGAGGCGCAATCCGTCCAGGGTCACGTAGCGCCGGGCGTGGGTGTCGTAGAGCTTCCGGTTCCCGTAGCGCCGCACCACCCGCGTCACGCCCCCAATCTAATGCGGCGCGTCACTGTTGTCAATGCGTAATGACGCGGTGCGTCATAGGCCATCGGGAGGGGTGCCGGTGCCGGTATCGGCGTCGGTTTCGGCTGCGGCGTCGGGTGCGGGTGCCGCTTCGGCGGCGGAAACCGTCGGCTCGGTCCGGTTCGCCCCTCGGACCCTACGACCGCCGGGGCTCGAGCAGCTGCAGACCGCGCCCGGCGGCCGGTTCCTCCTGCTGGCGGCGGGCGCGCACGATCAGGGCGAGGCCGAAGGCGCTGCCCAGGGCGAGGGCGACCAGCGCGCAGATGCCGGCCAGCCCCAGCGAGTACAGCACCACCCCCACCAGGTCGAAGACCGGCTTCTGGACCTGGATGAAGATCACGTTCTCGGCGGCGCGCAGCAGGGCGAACGCGGTGGCGGGGGTCATCGGCGGCTCTCCTTCGCCACTGTAGGGCCGCCCGCCCCCTCGGTCAACTGCCGCATCTGCGTGCGGTTGAGCGTCTCCAGGTAGGCCCGCACGCCTTCGCACAGGCTCGCCGCCACGCGCTCGCGGTGCGCGCTCTGGCGCAGCATCCGCTCCTCCTCGGGGTGGCTGACGAAGGCGATCTCGGCCAGGATGCTCGGCATGTTCGCCCCGATCAGCACGTAGAAGGGCGCGGTGCGCACGCCCCGGTCCTGCAGGCTCGGGTAGTGGGGCTTGATGTTGGCCACCATGGCCTCCTGCACGCTGGAGGCGAAGTCGCGGCTCTCGTCGAGCTTGCTGTTCAGCGCGATCGCCTTCACCAGGTTCTGCAGGTCCTTCATGGTGGCGGCGGAGATCGCGTTCTCGCGCGCGGCCACCGCCTCGGCGTGCGGGTCGGCGGCGAAGCTCAGGAAGTAGGTCTCCACCCCGCGCGGGCGCGGGCTGCGGCTGCTGTTGGCGTGGATGGAGAGGAACAGGTCCGCGCCCTTCGCGTTGGCGATCGCGGTGCGCTCCTCCAGCGGCACGAACACGTCGCCGCTGCGGGTGAGGATCACCGCGGCCCCCAGCCGCGCGCGGACGAGCTTCTCCAGGCGCAGCGCCACGTCGAGGACGAGGTCCTTCTCCTGCAGCCCGCCCGGCCCGATGCTGCCGGGGTCGTGGCCGCCGTGGCCCGCGTCGATCACGATCGTGCGCGCGCCGAGGCCGAGCTGGCGCGCCAGGCTGTAGCTGCCCGCGCGGTTGGTCTGCGGAGGCAGGGGCGCCGCGTCCCCGCGGGCGGCCGCGCGCGGGTGGGCGCGCACCGGCTCGGCCGGATCGATGGTGACCGGCGCGGGGCCGGGCCGTGCCGGCGCGGGCGGCACGACGTCCGGCGCCGCCACCGCGGGGAGGCGCCGGGCGGGCAGCGTCTGCTCGGCCGGCTCGCTCGGCGGCGGGGCGGCCGGCGCCGTGGCCGGCTCGGCCGAGGCCATCTGCGGCCGTGGCGCGCCGCGCACGTCGATCACCACGCGGGTGGGGTTGTCGAGGTAGAAGACCGAGTGGTCGCGGACCTCCTTGAAGTCGAGCACGATCCGCACCACGTCGTCCCGGTTCTGGGCGATGCGCACCTGGCGCAGCAGCCCGTCGCCGACGGGGAAGCTGCGGTCGGTCAGGTTGGGGTGGAGCCGCGTCCCCACCATGTCCACCCAGAGGCGGTCGGGGTGCTGGATGCGGTCGTAGCGCAGCGCGACCTGCCGCTCGACGTCGAGCACCACCCGCGTGGAGGAGTCGCCGCTCCAGAAGCGGACGTTGAACACGCGCGCCAGGCCCGGCGGCGGCGCCTTGGGCAGCGACGCCGCCTGCACCTGCGCGCGCTGGCGGAGCTGCGCGCGCACGTCCGCGGCGCGGGGCGAGCCGGGGAACGCCTCCAGGTAGCGGCGGCCCGCGTCGGCGATCCGGCGCCGGTCGCCGGAGCGCTGCGCGATCCCGAACACGCGGAAGAGCGCGTCGTCCCCGTGCCGGCTGCTCGGGTACTCCGAGACCAGCGTGCGGTAGGCCTGCACGGCGTCCTCGGCGTACAGCGGCGCGAAGCGCTGCGCCATCTGCCGGTAGAGGTCGCCGATGCCGAGCAGCGCGTCGTCGCAGTAGGCGCTCTGCGGGTAGCGGGCGAGCACGCGCCGGTAGCGCAGGATCACCGCTTCCCATTCCGAGACGCGCGCCAGCTTGCGCGGGGAGTTGCGCAGCGACGCGCGCGCGGCGAGCGCCTCCTCGTAGAGCGCCCGGTCGGGCCGCGAGGCGGCGGAGGCCGCCGAGCGCGCCGGGGACTTCCGCACGACCTGGCGGACGGGCGGCTTCTTCGCCGCGGCGAGGGCCGGCACCGCGCAGGCGGGCGCGGCGAACGCGGCCGCGATCAGCAGGGGGAGGAGGCGCTTCATCACTTGGGCCAGTGGTCCACCGTCTCGTAGTAGTCCGCGGGTACCAGGATCTCGCGCGGCTTCGACCCGTCGGCGGCGCCGATGATGCCGTCGCGCTCCATCATGTCCACCAGCCTCCCCGCGCGGCTGAAGCCGATGCGGAACCGCCGCTGCAGCATGCTGGTGGAGGCCTGCCCGCTCTGCACCACGAAGCGCACCGCCTCGTCGAACAGCTCGTCGCGCTCCTCGACCTCGGCCGCCTCCGCGCTCCGCTCGGTCTTGCCGACCGTGTCGTCGTAGGCCGGCTTGCCCACCTGGCGCAGGTGGGCGGTCAGCCGGGCGATCTCCTTCTCGCTGACGTACGCGCCGTGGATGCGCATCAGCCGCGCGCTGCCCGGCGGCAGGAACAGCATGTCGCCCTTGCCCAGCAGGTGCTCGGCGCCGATCGAGTCGAGGATGGTGCGGCTGTCCACGCGCGCCGCCACCCGGAACGAGATGCGGGAGGGAAAGTTGGCCTTGATGAGCCCGGTCAACACGTCCACCGAGGGACGCTGGGTGGCCAGGATCAGGTGGATCCCGACCGCGCGCGCCATCTGGGCCAGCCGCGTGATGGACTCCTCCACGTCGTGCGAGGAGACCATCATCAGGTCCGCCAGCTCGTCGATGACGATCACGATGTAGTGCAGCGGGGCCAGCTCGTCCTCGGACTCCGCCGCCGCCGACGAGCGCTCGGCGCGGACGATGTTGTTGTACTGCTCGATGTTGCGCACTCCCTCGGAGGCGAGCTTGCGGATGCGCTTCTCCATCTCCGTGACCGCCCACTTGAGCACGTTGGAGGCGATCTTCGCGTCCGTGACCACCGGCGTGAGCAGGTGCGGGATGTCCTCGTAGACGCCCAGCTCCAGGCGCTTGGGGTCGATCAGGATCACGCGCACCTCGTCGGGCGTGGCCTTGCACAGGATGCTCGCGATCATGCAGTTGAGGCCCACGCTCTTGCCCGTGCCGGTGGCGCCCGCGATGAGCAGGTGCGGCATCACGGTCAGGTCGGTGACGTAGGTCTCGCCGCTCACCGTCTTGCCGAGCGCGAGGGTGAGCCGCGAGGGGGCCTTGCGGAAGAGGTCCGACTCCAGGATCTCGCGCAGCGAGATCGTCTCCCGCACGTCGTTCGGGATCTCGATGCCGACGGTGCCGCGCCCGCTCATGCGGTCGATGCGGATGGACTCCGCCTCCAGCGCGAGGGCGAGGTCGTCGGCCAGGCCCACGATCTTCGAGTACTTGATCCCCGCGTCCGGCTTG
>DATBIZ010000461.1:0-2688 GCA_036556645.1 Vicinamibacteria bacterium
TGCAACTACTACAACCAGACCGCGTTCTGGCGGGCCTCCATCGGCTACTGCATGAAGAAGGACGGCGACGTCTGCCTGGTCGCGCCCGGCTCGGACAAGTGCTGGGCGCTCTCGTCCTCGGACACCGCGCCGGTGATGATCGCGCTCGGGGCGGAGGTGACCCTGGTCGGGCCAGACGGCGAGCGCCGCGCGCCGGTGGCGGAGCTCTACGGCACCGACGGCATCGCCTACCTGACGAAGCGGCCGGACGAGGTGCTGACCGAGATCCACGTGCCCGACCGCGGGGGCTGGCGCGCGATCTATCGCAAGCTCCGCCGCCGCGGCTCGATCGACTTCCCGATCCTCGGCGTGGCCGCCGCGGTGCGCCTGGGAACGGGCAACGTCGTGGAAGACGCGCGCATCGTGCTCGGCGCGGTGGACACGCACCCGGTGGAGGCCGCCGACGCGGCGGCGTTCCTGCGCGGCCGCGCGCTGGACCGGGAGACGATCGACATGGCCGCCGGCATCGCCTACAAGCCGGCGCGTCCGCTCGACAACGCGGACCTCAACTACGCCTGGCGCAAGCGCATGGCCCGGGTGGAGGTCGCGCGCGCGCTGCGCGAGCTGGCCGGGCTGCCGACGGGGGACCTGCCGCCGGTGGTCAGTTAGGCCCGGCGGCGTCATCTCGGGGGGTTCGCTGGGGCCGATGGCACGGCGGCGTCAGCGGAACAGCTCCATGTGGCCGCGCACGAGGCGGTCTGCGGTGGCAGGGTCGGGCGTCGCGTCCCAGTTCCCGCGCTCGAACGTGCCGCCGAGCAGGATGCCGTCGCGGCGCGGGAACATGTAGAGGAGCCGGTCGGTGAGGACCGCGTAGTCCACCTCGGGCTGCGGCACCAGCACGCTGAGCTGGCCCTTGGCCGGCTCCAGCTCGAGGTCGCCGAACAGCGCGCGGGCGCCCAGGCCGGTGCAGTTCACGACCACCGTCTCCGGCAGGTCCACCACCGCGCGCACGTCGGGGAGGTCGCGCACCACCAGCCGCCCGCCCGCGGCGCGGAAGTCCGCGAGCAGCGCTTCGAGGTAGACCGGCGGCTCGATCAGCATGGTCACGAACTGCCGCACGTGCGGGTAGGGGAAGGGGTGCTCGTCGCCGCGCAGCGCGCGCGAGTCGGTCGCGAGCTGGCCGAGCGCGTCGGAAACCGGGTCGCCGGCGCGCGGCGCGCGCTCGGCGCCGGCCAGGTCGAAGGCGTCGATCCAGCGCACGCCGTAGCGGTCGCCCACGAGGTCCTGGAACATCCGGTAGGACAGGCGGGCCGCGCGCACGAGCTGCTCGCCGAACGCGGCCGAGCGCCGCGCGGGGTCGGCGACCGAGAACACGCCCCACTCCGCGCCCGCGACGTTCGACGTGGTGTTGGGCGGCAGGTCGCGCGCGTAGAGCACGACCTCGCGCCCCTGCCGCTGCAGCAGGCGCGCGGTGGCCAGGCCGACCGCCCCGCAGCCGATCACCGCGGTGCGCGTCGCGCGACCCGCGGCGGCCAGCTCGACCGCGAGCTGGGCGGAGCCCCAGCTCAGCGACACGCCGGCGCCCCCGTGCCCGTAGTTGTGCACGACGAGCTTGCCGTCGAGCTTCTCCGCGCGCACCACGAAGCCCGACGGCCGGTACGGCCGCAAGCCGGCGACGGTGCGGATCACGCGCTCCGGGCGGACGTGCACGCGCGCGAAGCGGCGCGGCCCGGTCACGAACGCGACGCCACGCGCGCGCGTGGCGCAGGCGGCGGCGAAGCCGCCCGCGAACAGCCCGATCGCCTTCAGCGCGTCACGGCGGGGGAGAGCGGTCATGGGTTCACCGGCCGGTCATGATGCCCCCGTCGAGGGTGAGCGCGGTACCCGTGATCCAGCTCGACTCGTCCGAGGCGAGGAAGAGCGCGGCCTGCGCGACGTCGCCGGGCTGGCCGAGCCGCCCGAGCACGGTCTTGCGGCCGGCCTCGGCCACGGCCGCCGCCGGGTCGGGGAAGGCGACCGCCGAATCCCACAGCAGCGGCGTGTCCACCGGGCCCGGGCAGAGGGCGTTCACGCGGATCGCCGGCCCGAGGTCCACCGCGGCCTGGCGCACCAGCGCGACCAGCGCGCCCTTCGACGCGCAGTACGCCGCGTGGTTCGGGAACCCCTTGAACGCCGCGATCGAGGCGTTGACCACGATCGCGCCGCCGCCGCCCGCGCGCATCGGCGCGGCCACGCTGCGCATCAGGTAGAAGACCGAATCGAGGTTCACGGCCAGCGCGCGCTTCCAGTCCTCGACCGGGAGGTCGGCCACCGAGCCGAGCCCGAGCACGCCCGCGTTGGCGACCGCGACGTCGAGCCGGCCGAACCGGCTCCCGCACTCGGCGGCGAGGCGCGCGCTCGTCTCCGGGATGGCCACGTCGCCGGCCACGAAGGCGGCGCGGCCGCCGTCCGCCTCGATCTCGCGCACCACCTCGGCGCCGCGCGCTTCGTCGCGGCCGCTCGCGATCACCGCCGCCCCCTCGCGCGCGAACAGCCGCGCGATCGCGCGGCCCATGCCGCTGGTGGCGCCGGTGACGATGGCCGCCCGGCCGGCCAGGCGCTGCGTGCCCACGCCCCGGCAATCTACCCGTTCCGGGGACGGTTGTCCGCACGCGCGTGCTAGAGTCGCGCGCCGATGCCCGTCCTGCGCGCGGCCGCGCTCTACACGCT
>DATBIZ010000462.1:0-2191 GCA_036556645.1 Vicinamibacteria bacterium
CCGCCGGCGATGAAGAACACGATCAGCGAGAGGATCGCGTTGCGGCTGGAGCCCGTCATGGTCGTCATGCCCGCGAACAGCGCGGGGCCGAAGATCCCGGCGAACTTCTCGAACACCGAGAAGAACGCGAAGAACTCGGAGGACTTGTGGCGGGGGATCAGGGTGGCGAACAGCGAGCGGCTGAGGGCCTGGGCGGCGCCCTGCACCGTACCCACCGCCAGGCACAACACGAAGAACTCGGTCACCGTGGTCAGCGTGTATGCGAAGAGCGCGACTCCCAGGTATACCGCCAGCGTGACGAAGATCGTCCGCTTGGCGCCGAGCCGTCCGGCGAGCGCGCCGAACGCGAACGTGCAGGGGATCCCCACGAACTGGACGGCCAGCACCGAGAGCATCAGGCGGCCGCGGTCGAGGTTGAGCTGCGCGCCGTAGAGCGTGGCCATCTGGATGATGGTGCCGATGCCGTCGTTGTAGACCAGGAACGCGAGAAGGAAGAGGAACGCGTGCCGGTACGCGCGGATGTCGCGGAACGTCTCGCGCAGCCGCCGGAACGCCGCCGGCACCACGGCCCGGCCCGGCACCTCGTCGGCTTCGAGCCGCCGCGGCGGCTCGGGTACCTTCAGGAACAGCGGGACGGAGAAGCCCAGCCACCACGCCGCGGAGACCGCGAAGGTGAGCCGCACCGCCATCTGTGAATCGGGGATGCCGAACAGCTCCGGGCGGGCGATCCACGCGAGGTTGAGGGCCATCAGCAGGCCGCTGCCGAGGTAGCCGATCGCGTATCCCGCCGTGGACACCCGGTCGATCTCGTCGTCGGTCGCGATGTGCGGGAGCAGCGACTCGTAGAACGCGAGGCTCGCGTTGACGCCGATCTTGGCCGCCACCACGAGCACCAGGGCCAGCACCCAGTCGCCGGGGCCGATGAAGTACATCGCGCCCACCGAGATCACGCCGACGCCGATCGAGACCGCCAGCAACTTCTTCTTCATGGCCCCGTAGTCGGCGATGGCGCCGAGCACGGGCGCGAGGAGGGCGACGATGGCCATGGACGCCGCGGTGGCCCAGCCGTACAGAGCGACCGACTCCGCGCTGGGCTTCCCCACGCGCGCCACGTCGTAGAAGTAGATGGGGAAGATCAGCAGCCCGGTGGTCATGAACACCGAGTTGGCGCAGTCGTAGAGGGCCCACGCCCGCAGCTCGGGGCGGTGCAGCCCCAGTCGCTCGAGCCATCGGCGATGCGCCGGCACGGGGAGAGCCTACCGCACTCGAACCGCGCCGCCGGTCCGGTCGTGCGGGCTTCGGAAACTGTCACAATCGGCCCCACAGGAGGCAGGCCATGCGGACACCGTTCGTGATCGCGGCCCTGGCCGCGGGCGGGGCGGCCCTGGCCGCCAGCGCGGCGCGCGCTCCCTCGCTCGACCTGCGCGCGCACCGCATCGTGGACCTCACCCACGCCTTCGACCAGCGCACGGTCTACTGGCCGACCGCGCCCTCGCGGTTCGAGCTGAAGACGCTGCATCGGGGTCCCACCGCCGGCGGCTACTTCTACTCCGCCTACGCGTTCTGCACGCCGGAGCACGGCGGCACGCACCTGGACGCGCCGGTCCACTTCGCGGAAGGCCGGCCGCCGGCGGACCAGGTGCCGCTCGAGCGCCTGATCGGCTCGGCGGTGGTGATCGACGTGACGCGGCAGGCGGCGGCCGATCCCGACTACCGCCTCACGCCGGCCGACCTCGCCGCCTGGGAGTCCCGCCACGGCGCGGTGCGGCAGGGCGCCATCGTGCTGCTGCGCACGGGCTGGTCGGAGCGCTGGCCCGACGCGAAGCGGTATCTCGGAGACGACACGCCGGGCGACGCGAGCCGCCTGCACTTCCCCGCGTACGGCGCGGACGCCGCTCGCGTGCTGGTCGCGCGGGGCGCGGCCGCGCTGGGCGTGGACACCGCGAGCCTGGACCACGGCCCGTCCAGCGACTTCCTCGTACACCGCGTGGCCAACGAGGCCGGAGTGCCGGGCCTCGAGAACCTGGCCAACCTGGCGGGCCTACCCGAGACGGGGGCGACCGTGATCGCGCTGCCGATGAAGATCGCCGGCGGCTCCGGCGCCCCGCTGCGCGCGGTGGCCCTCGTGCCGCAATAGCGCGGTGGCGGCGGCCGCCGGTCTCATGGCCGCACGACGCCCGCGGTGCCCAGG
>DATBIZ010000463.1:0-7684 GCA_036556645.1 Vicinamibacteria bacterium
GGATTCGGACTCGGTTTCGGAATCGGGTACCGGCACCGATTCGGGTACGGCTTCGGTTCGGTTCGGTTCGGTTCGAGCCGATCCGATCCGATCCGAGCCGGTCCGTATCCGTAGCCGAGCCGAAACCGATTCCGAGTCCGAGCCGGTGCCGGTACCCGAAGACGAGACCGAGTCCGAAACCGAAACCGAAGCCGAACCGACTACGAAACCGAAGCCGAAACCGAATGGTACGGCTGGTCAGATGCTCGGCACGTCCAACGCCATCAGGTCGTCCACCCGCATCGGCTCCCGCGTCAGGAACCCCTCCCCATACTCCACCCCGATCCTCTGCCCATGCCGGCGCGCGGTCGTTTCCACGGCTTGCTGGAAGCGGTCGAAGGGCAGCGGGACCGTCTCCGCTTCGCCGCGCGTGAACTGGCTCGAGAAGGCGCGGATCGCCTGCAGCTTGGTGGCCCAGGTGGCGGTGATGTCCACCACGAACGTCGGCGCCGCCTCGGCGGCTTCGGTCATGCTGAGCGCATAGACGATCTTCACCGGGCGCCACGGCGCGCCGAGGTCCGGTCGGTAGGCGCGCAGCCCGGCCACGAAGCACGCGTCGTAGACCAGCCGTCCGGCCGCGGAGTGGTCGGGATGGCGCTGCTCCCAGTACTGGGTGATCACCACGCGCGGGCGCAGGCGGCGCAGCGCGGCGATCACCAGGTCGCGCGCGTCGGGGGCGGCGAAGAGGCGGGCGTCGGGCAGCCCGAGCGACTCGCGGTGCGCGACGCCGAGGATCCGCGCCGCCTCGAGCGCCTCGCGCTCGCGGGTCTGCGCGTCGCCGCGGCTGCCCGCCTCGCCGCGGGTGAGGTCGAGCAGCGCGATGCGGCGCCCGCGTCCCGCCTCGGCCGCCACCGTGCCGCCCATCACCAGCTCCGCGTCGTCGGGGTGCGCGCAGATCCCGGCGATGTCGAAGCCGCCCGTGCTCACGCGTTCAGCACCTTCTCGTAGAACCGCTCGTATTGGCTCACCACGCGCTCCGCGTCGAACAGCGCGGCCGCCCGGCGGCGCCCGGCCTGGCCCAGGCAGCGCTGGTGCTCCTCGTCCTTGAGGATCTCGAGCGTGCGCGCGGCCATGCCCTCGATGTCGCCGACCGGCAGCAGGAACCCGGTCTCCGCGTGCTTGACCACCTCGGGCAGGCCGCCGGAGTCGGACCCCACCACCGGTACGCCCGAGGCCATCGCCTCGAGCGCGGAGAGCCCGAAGGACTCCAGCTCCGACGGCAGCAGGAACACGTCGGCCATCGCCATGATGTCCTCGACGTGGTCCTGCCGGCCCATGAACCGCACGCGGTCGAGCAGGCCGAGCCGTCGCGCCAGCGCCTGCGCCGAGGCGCGCTCCGGGCCCTCGCCGGCCATCAGCAGCACCACGGGCACCTCGCGGTGCACCCGCTCGAAGATGCGCACCACGTCGAGCACGCGCTTGACGGGCCGGAAGTTCGAGACGTGCAGCAGCACCTTGTCGCCCGGCCCCGCGAGCGAGGAGCGGTCGCGGTGGGCGCGCGGGGCGTAGAGGGAGAGGTCCACGAAGTTCGGGATCGCTTCGATCGCGGTGGTCACCTCGAACTCCTCGATGGTCATCCTCCGCAGGAACTCCGACACCGCGGTCACGCCCTGCGAGCGCTCGATGCCGAAGCGGGTGATCTCGAAGAACGAGCGGTCCTGGCCCACCAGCGTCACGTCCGTGCCGTGCAGCGTCGTGATCAGGCGCGGCGCGTCCTTGCCGAGCATCTCCTGGGCGAGCAGGCCGGTGATCGCGTGGGGGATCGCGTAGTGGACGTGGAACAGGTCCAGCCGCGCGTCGCGGCCGACCTCGGCCATCTTCGCCGCCAGCGCGAGGTCGTGCGGCGGGTACTCGAACAGGCTGTAGGTGGTGACGTCGACCTCGTGGAACTGGATGTTGTCGGTGAACTCGTCGAGCCGGAAGGGCAGCCGGTAGGAGACGAAGTGCACCGAGTGCCCGCGCCGCGCGAGCTGCTTGCCCAGCTCGGCGGCCACCGCGCCCGAGCCCCCGACGGTGGGGTAGCAGGTAATCCCGACGTTCACAGGAACAGCACCTGGTGGCCCTTGGCCCAGGGGTCCATTCTTTCGCGGATCTCGCCCACGATGGCCTCGCCGTGGCGCGCGAGAAGGCTGACCAGGCCCAGCCCGCGCTCCTGCAGCGAGCCGCCGGGCAGGAGCGCGTCGCGCGTGCGCCGCAGGCGCTCGGCGCGGGTCTGGTCGCGCTTCTTCAAGGCGCGCGTGGCTTTCTCGTGCAGCCCGTCGATCTGGTGCAGCGCACGTCCGAGCGCGGAGTCCGCCGCCGCCCGCAGGGTGGGGTCGAGCTGCCCGAGCGCGTCGGCGACCTGGGCCATCTCCCGCTCCAGCGCCGCGCGCGTGCTCGCGAAGGCCGCCTCCACCTCCGGGTAGGCCTCGCGCGCCCACCGCGCGAGCACCGCCTCGGCGTCGGCCTGCAGGTCGCTCAGCGACAGGCCTTCGGCCTCGAGCGCGCGCGCCTGCGGCGGCTCCACCACGGTCACCGAGGGCCGCGGCACGAGCGCGGGCCGCGGGATGCCGAAGTGGCGGTACGAGGGGCCGATCTGCGCGTGGTACGCGATCTCGGCCGGCCCTCCGACGTAGGCGGCGGTCGGCAGCAGGTGGTCCTGGGCCAGCGGGCGCAACAGCACTCCCGGGCTCCACTCCTCGGGCCGCGACCGCACCGCGCGCACCGCCTCCTCGAGCGGGATCCGCCGCTCGGTGCCGCGGACCTCGACCTGCCCGTCGTCGAGGGCGAGGGGACGGCGCTCGCCGTCCGCCAGGAAGAGGTTCAGGAAGCCGGGCCGCACGGGCACCTGCTGGTGGTAGCCCGCGGCGAGCAGGTCGCGGCCGACCTCCTCCGCCAGCCGCGACGTGGGCGAGCGCTCGCTCAGCTCCCGCGACATCACCGGCGCCATCAGCGCCTTCAGCGCGGCGTCCGAAGGGTCGAGCACCACCAGGCCCGGCAGCAGCGACGAGAGCAGGCGGGCGAACGCGCCGGAGAGGCTCTCGCCCGGGCGGTAACACTCGGCCACCCGCGCCACCACCGCGTCGCGATGGGGCCCGGACGGCAGCGCCCCGCCCAGCTCCTCGACGATCGCGGTGATGGTCTCGTCGAGGATCACCGCGGAGGCCGGCTGGCCCACGGGCTCGCGCTGGGGGGTGTAGCGCAGGGTGTGGATCTGGCCGCCCTCGTCGAGCACGCTGGTGGAGCGCACCTCGGCGAAGTCGTGGTCGTCGGAGGCCACCCAGAACACCGGCACCACCGGCCGTCCGCGCCGCTCCTCGAGCCGAGCGGCCAGCGTCATCGCCGCCACCGCCTTGTACAGGACGAACAGCGGACCGCCGAGCAGCACGGCCTGCTGGCCGGTGACCACCGCGACCGCGTCGGGCCGGGCGAGCTGGCGCGCCCGCGCCGCCGCCTCGCCCGCCCGCCGGCCCTCCTGCTGCGCGGACAGCGCGGCCGCGAGCGTGTCACGGTCGCGGGCGAGCGACACCGCGCGGTCGGCGGAGGCGGCGAGCGCGTCCAGGTCCCACCGCCCGCCGTCGTAGAAGCGCGACGCGCGCTTCGCGCCGGTCAGGTAGTCGCGGAAGAGGGGGCTCGGAGGGTGCTGGAACGCGCCGTAATCGACCACCGCGGGCGGCCGCGCGCCGGCCGGAGTCCCATCATGCGCGTGCACGTGCCCACCCATACGCTCGGCCGGCCCCGCAGGTTCCCTGTCCCGTCAGCGCAAATCCTTTGGATGTCGTGAGTTGTGCGCTCCGTCGCGTTGACACGTTTTTACCACGATGTTAGAGTCCCGGATTCGACCGCTCGGCGCGGAGAGGCCGGCGTCGCTTTCGCTCGCTCGCCAGGGCAGATATGGACCAAACCGGCCGCTACCCCGAACAAGTGCCTCGGACGATCGGCCGGTACCAGGTCCAGGAGAGCATCGGGTTCGGGGCGATGGGGGCCGTCTACAAGGCCTTCGACCCGCTGATCAAGCGGACGCTGGCGATCAAGACCCTGCGCCTCGACATCCCGCGCAGCAGCCCCCAGTACAAATCGTTCATCGACCGGTTCTATCACGAGGCGCGCATCTCCGGGACCCTTTCCCACCCGAACATCGTCACGCTCTTCGACATCGGCGAGGAAGGCGGCGTGCCGTACCTGGCCATGGAGTTCGTCGAAGGGGAGACGCTGGCCAGCATCCTTGAAAAGGGAGGACGGTTCAACCCCGAGAAGGTGATCAGCCTGGTCAGCCAGATCGCCTCCGCGGTGGACTACGCGCACAGCAAGGGCGTGATCCACCGCGACATCAAGCCCTCGAACCTGATCCTCTACGAGGCGGACCGGGTCAAGGTCACCGACTTCGGGATCGCGAAGCTCGGCGACGCGGAGATGACGCAGTCGGGAACGCTTCTCGGCACGCCGGCGTACATGTCGCCCGAGCAGGCGATGGGCGAGAAGCTCGACGGCCGCAGCGACATCTTCTCGCTCGGCGTGTGCGCGTTCGAGATGCTGTCGGGCGAGCAGCCGTTCGCGGGCCCGAACGTCACCGCGATCCTCTACAAGCTCGTGCACGTGGAGCCGATCGAGCCGGCCAACCTCGAGATGAACGGGCTCGTGCCGCAGAAATGGCGCGAGGTGTTCGGCAAGGTGCTGGCCAAGAAGCCCGACGACCGCTACCAGACCGCGACCGAGTTCGTGCAGGACCTCGAGTACTGCCTGGGATCCTGGTTCGGCTCGGCGATGCTCGACACGCTGGTGGACGAGGACGCCGGCAACGCGATCCGCGCCGCCGCCGACGCGGCCACCGCGGCCAGCACGCCGGCGCGCGCCGCCGCCGAGAGCGCGCCGCCGCCGGCTCCGCCGGCGCCCGACCCGCCGCCGGTGTTCGACGAGGTGACGACGGCGCTGCCCCGGCCCGCGGAGCTCGAAGGGGCCGACGACGCGGTGCCGGCCACGATCCTGATGAGCGCGGCCGCGGCGACGCCGGCGGACACGGACACGGTGCCGGTGCCGCCGCCGGCGGGCGAGCCCGAGCCGCCCACGGTGCTGATGCCGCCGCCGCTGCCGCCGCCGGCGAAGAAGCCGGCCCGGCCGCCGGCCGCGGCGGCTCCGCCGCCCCCGCCGCCGGCGGCCGCGACTCCGTCTCCGGCCGACCAGGCGGGGCCGACGATCCTGATGACGGCGCCGGCGGTCCCGGAGCCTGGGTCGGAGAAGACGGTGCTGATGCCGGCGCTGGGTGCGGCCGCCGCCGCGCGCGCGACGCAGCCGCCCGCGGCGCGACCTCCGGCGCCGCCGCCGGGGCCGATCGTAGAGGCCCCGCCGACGGTCTTGATGTCGGCGCCGTCACTCGCCCCCCCGCCGCCGCCCGCCCGACCTCCGCGCCCGGCTGCCGCGGTCGCCACCGGCGCGATGCCGGCGCCGGCGGTCCCGGTACCGGCGGGGCGCAAGGGCGGCCGGACCGGCCTGCTCGTCGCGGGCGGCGCGCTGTTCCTGCTGATGGCGGCGGCGGCGGTGGCCGGCCTGCTGATGCTCCGCGGCGGCGCGGACCCGGTGGCCGACGCGCAGACGCCTCCAACCGTCGCGCCGACGGTGCCCCCCTCCACGCTGGCCGCGCTCGCCCCCACGCCCGAGCCGGAGGCCGACGTGCTCGCGATCAGCGGCTCCGTCCGCGTCGTCACCCAACCGCCCGGCGCCACCGTGACCGTGGACGGCGTCGCGCGCGGCGCCTCGCCGCTCGACGTGCCGGAGCTGGCGCTGGGCGCGCACGAGGTCCGGGCCGAGCTGCGCGGCTACGCACCGGCCATAGACAAGGTGATCCTCACCGCCGAGTCCCCGCAGGCCGACGTGAGCCTCACCCTCGGGCGCGCCGCACCGGCCTCGGTGATGGTCGAGGTGTTCTCGAACCCCTCCGGCGCGCTGGTGCGCATCGACGGCATCGCGGTCGGCCAGACGCCGCTGCGCCAGGCCGTGCGCGTGGGCAGCCACTCGGTCGAGATGATCAAGGAGGGCTTCGAGCCCTGGACGGGCAGCCTCGAGGTCCCCACGCGCGGGACGCCGCGCCTGAACGCGACCCTGCGTCCGGTGCCGAGCGCGACCCCCGTGCCGGAGCAGGTGGACGTCGCGCGCGTGTACGCGCTCTCCGAGGTGGACACCCAGCCGCGGCGGCTCGCCGGCGGCTCGGCGCCCTATCCCGAGCGGGCGCCCCGGCTGCGGCCCGGCCGCGACGTGACCGTGGCCGGCACGTTCGTCGTCGCCGAGGACGGCTCGATCACCGATCTCAGGATCACGGAGTCCGCCGGCGAGATGGTGGACGAGGCGGTGGCGGCGGCGGTGCGGAACTGGAAGTACGCGCCCGGGGCGAAGAAGGGCGTCAAGGTGAAGGTCCGCATCGCGTTCAAGCAGACGTTCCGGGCGGGCTGAGATGGCGAAGCTGATCGTGAACCCGACCTCCTCGAGCCGGCGCGAGATCCCGCTCGGCCGCTCGCTGATGTCCATCGGCCGCGACCCCTCCAACGACGTCGTGCTGCCCGACGCGATGGTCTCGCGCCGCCACGCGGTGATCGAGTTCCGCGGGAGCCAGTACTTCCTGCGCGACTGCAACTCGTCGAACGGTTCGCTGGTCAACGGGGACCGCATCAGCGAGCGCTCGCTGCGCGACGGCGACCTGGTCGCGATCGGCACCGCGCGGCTGCTCTTCCGCGAGGAGGCGGCCGACGACGGCTCCGCCAAGGTCGTGCCGCATCCTTCGGCGCCGCGGCTGCAGTGCCCCGCCTGCCACTCCGACCACCGCAAGGGCGACCTCTTCTGCCGGCACTGCGGCGCCTCGCTCGCGCCCGCCCCCCCGGTGCGGGCGGTGTGCGCCTCGTGCGGCACCGCCGTGCCGTTGCCGGCCCGCTTCTGCACGGCCTGCGGCTCCGCGCTGCCGGTGGACCCCGCGGCCGAAGCGGCGCGGGCCGCGCGCCCCGCCGTGCCCGATGCGGCCGCGCCCGCGAGCGACGAGCCCGCGCCGGGGGCGCCCGCCGCGGAGCCCTCCGAGCCGAGGCCGGTGGTGGAGGCGCGCGCCGCCTCGAGCGGTGCCGCGCCGGCGGCGCCGGCCGGGCCGGGTACGCCGGTCGAAACCGGGCCCCCGGCGGCCCCGCGGTCCGCCGATGCGGCTCCGGCGCGCCCGCCGGCGGCGACGTGTCCGCCGCGGTGACCGAGGAGCCGCCCCGGCAGAGCGTGGCCTCGGCCGGGCAGGGGGGCGCCGTGCGGCCGTTCGCGGCCCGGCCGATGCCCTCGCGGCCGGTCCGCGTGGTGCCGACCGACCGCATCCCGTCTCCGGTGCCGTCGCCCCGCGCCGACGCCGCGCCGGCGCGGAAGCGGGCGAGCGCCGCCCAGCCGGCGGCCTTCGCCGCGCGCGCCGCGGCCGCGCTCGTGGACCTCCTGCTCGTGACCGCGGTGCAGGCGGCCGCGCTCGCCCCGGCGATCTGGCACTGGAGGACGCGCGATCCGGTCTCGGAGCCCGAGGGGCCGACGCGCGCCGCGGTCCGGCTCTTCGGGTACGTCGTGTCGGGGGCGCTGCTGGGGGCCGGCTTCCTCATGGCGGCGAGGGGCGGACGGGGACTGCACGACCGTATCGCCGGGACGCGGGTCGTCCGGCGAG
>DATBIZ010000464.1:0-7643 GCA_036556645.1 Vicinamibacteria bacterium
CGCTCGCCACCGTGGACGAGCCGATGGAGCTCGAGGTGTCGCACGAGCGCGCCGCGCCGCCCGCCGCGCCGGCGGCGCCGGTGCCCGTGGCGGAGGCTCCGGCGGAGTTCGAGCTGGAGAAGGCGTACGAGGCGCCGGGCACGGCCTGGAGGACCGACGCGGGCGGCGAGGCCGCGGGAGCCGCGCCGGCCTCGGCGGCGCCCGAATCCGTGGCCGCGGCGCCCGCGCCGCCCCCCGAGCCCGCTCCCGCCGGGTTCGAGGCCGCTCCCCCCGTCCTGATCGAGCCGCCGCCGTACACGGGCGGCGAGGCCACGGTCGCGGTGATCCCGCCGAGCGCGGAGAGCGCCGGCGAGCAGACGCTGGTCGACGAGGCGGCGACCGTGATGGCGCCCCCCGCCCCGGCGCCGGCGGTGGACAGCGAGCCGGTCGCTGCCGCCGCGCCGCCGCCCGCCGCCGAGGCGCCGGCGCCGCGCGTCGAGCCGTCGTTCGAGTACACGTTCGAGCCGCCGCGGCCGGCCGTGCCGCTGCCGCCGCCCGCGCCGGTGACACCGCCCGCGCCGGAGGCGCCCCCGCCCGCGGTGGCCGCACCCGCGCCGGCGGGAACCGGCGCGGCGCGGCCCGCGACCGAGGAGCTGCTCTCGCCGACGCTCGCGGAGCTGTACCTGAACCAGGGATTCCCCGACAAGGCGATCGAGGTCTACCGCCGGCTGCTCGAGCGCGAGCCCGGCAACGAGCGCGCGCGCACGCGCCTGGGCGAGCTGGAGCGCGCCGCCCCCGCCGCGACCACGCCGGCGCCGGTCGCGGCTCCGCCCCCGGCCGCGCCGCGCGGCGAAGCGGACGCCGCGCGCGAGGCGCGGCGGAAGGCCCTCGAGCGCACGATCGACCGCCTGGAATCGCTGCGCGCCGCGCTGCAGCGGGGAGCGCGGTGACGCGCTTCTCGCAGGCGCTGCGCGCGATCGCGGGCCGGGTCCCGGAGACGCAGCTCCTGATCATCATGGGCACGGACGGGATCCCCATCGAGAAGCTGGTCCTGAACCCGGATCCCAACCTGGAGGCGGTGGCCGCGGAGTACACGGCGCTGCTGCGCGCCAGCGTCTCCGCGGCCGGCGACACCGGGCTGGGCGAGCTGCGGGAGCTGTCCATCGTCACCGACCGGATGACGGCGCTCCTGGTCGCGATCACCCCGGAGTACTTCCTGTTCGCGGCGCTCGCCCCCGGGGCGCTGCACGGCCGCGCGCGCTTCGCCCTGCGCATGGCCGGCGACGGGCTGCAGCAGGAGTTCGTCTGAGGTTTGACACCCTGCGCGAGCGCGGCGAATAATACGCTCTTCCTGAGACTCTCGCGGTCGCACGCCTCTCGCGAAGGGAGACCCATTGGATCTCAAAGAGCTCAAGGAGATCCTCCAGATCCTCGAAGAGAAGGAGATCACCGAGTTCGAGCTGGAGGAGGAGGGGATGAAGCTGCGGATACGGAAGGCCGCGGCCTCCTCCAACCACTCCGCTCCGACCCCCGTGCTGCCGCTGCCGATGCCGGCGGCGATGCCGCCGGTCGCCGCCGCTCCTCCCGCGAGCGCGCCCGCGGCCCCGTCGGCGCCCCCCGCCGCTCCCGCGCCGGCGGAGGTGGCCGACGCCTCCCTGGTCGTGGTCAAGAGCCCGATCGTGGGCACCTTCTACCGCGCGCCCGACCCGAACTCGGCCCCCTTCGTCAACGTCGGGGACCGCGTCCGCGTCGGCCAGGTGCTCTGCATCATCGAGGCCATGAAGCTGATGAACGAGATCGAGGCCGAGGTGGCCGGCGAGATCGTGAAGGTGCACCACGAGAGCGGCCAGCCCGTGCAGTACGGTGACCCGCTGTTCACGATCCGGCCCGAGTGACGGCGGAGCCCGCCCAGCCACTTGTTTAAGAAGGTCCTGATAGCCAACCGCGGCGAGATCGCGCTGCGGGTGATCTGGGCGTGCAAGGAGCTGGGGGTCAAGACCGTCGCCGTGTTCTCCGAGCCCGACCGCAACTCGCTGCACGTGCGCTTCGCCGACCAGTCCGTGTGCATCGGCCCCGCGCGCAACGTGGAGTCGTACCTGAACATCCCGGCCATCATCAGCGCGGCCGAGGTGACCGGCGCCGACGCGATCCATCCCGGCTACGGCTTCCTCTCCGAGTCGAGCTACCTGGCCGAGATCTGCGAGGCGTGCAAGATCAAGTTCATCGGCCCGCCGCCCGAGGCCATCCGCATGATGGGCGACAAGAGCCGGGCCAAGAAGACCATGCAGAAGGCGGGGGTGCCCGTGATCCCCGGCTCGCCGGGCGTGGTGGAGGACGAGGAGAAGGCGATCAAGTGCGCGCGCGAGGTCGGCTTCCCCGTGGTGCTCAAGGCCTCGGCGGGCGGCGGCGGGCGGGGCATGCGCATCGTGCGCGCGCCGGGCGAGGTGGCGGCGGCCTTCCGCGCCGCCCAGGCCGAGGCGGCCACCGCCTTCGGCGTGCCCGACATCTACATCGAGAAGTTCGTGGAGGGCCCGCGCCACATCGAGATCCAGCTGATGGCGGACGCCAGGGGAAACGTGGTCCACCTCGGCGAGCGCGAGTGCTCGATCCAGCGGCGCCACCAGAAGATCGTGGAGGAGGCGCCGTCGGTGATGGTGTCGGAGAAGCTGCGGCGGCGGATGGGCCAGACCGCGGTGGACGCGGCCAAGGCCGTCGGCTACGTCAACGCGGGCACCATCGAGTTCCTGGTGGACGGGTCCGGCAACTTCTACTTCATGGAGATGAACACGCGCATCCAGGTCGAGCACGGCGTGACCGAGCTGGTGACGCGCCGCGACCTGGTCAAGGAGCAGATCCTGGTCGCCGCGGGCGAGGCGCTCTCGTTCTCGCAGAAGGACGTCACCTGGGACGGCCACGCGCTCGAGTGCCGCATCAACGCCGAGGACCCGGTGACGTTCGTGCCGTCGCCCGGGATCATCCGCCACCTCCACCTGCCCGGCGGGCCGGGCGTGCGCGTGGACACCTTCGCCTACGACGGCTGCGAGGTGCCGCCCTACTACGACAGCCTGGTGGCCAAGCTGATGACGTGGGGCGGCGACCGCGAGGAGGCGATCGCGCGCATGCGCCGCTGCCTGGACGTGATGGTGATCGAGGGCATCCGCACCAACATCGCGCTCCACCGGCGCATCGTGGACGATCCCGACTTCCAGGCCGGCCGCATCGACACCCGGTTCATGGAGCGCTACCTCACCCCGAAGAAGGCCTCCTCCGCGGCCTCGTAGTGCCCAGCGGCCCGTTCGCGCGCCCGTTCGTCTATCCGATCGTGGACGCGGACGCCCTGCGCGGGCGGCCGGTGGCCGCCGCGGTGCGCGCGCTGGCGGAGGGCGGCGCGGCGCTGGTGCAGGTCCGCGCCAAGACGCTGCCGGACGGCGCGCTGCTCGGGTTCGCGCGCGAGGCGCTCGCCGCGGCGCGCGCGGCCGGCCTGCGCCTGATCGTGAACGACCGCGCCGACGTGGCCCGCATCGCGGGCGCCGACGGCGTGCACGTGGGCCAGGAGGACCTTCCGCCCGCGGCCTGCCGGACGGTGCTGGGCGCGGGCGCGCTGGTGGGCCTCTCCACCCACGACCTCGCCCAGGTGTCCGCGGCGGTGCGCGAGCCGATCGACTACCTCGCCGTCGGCCCGGTGTTCCCGACACGCACCAAGGCCAGTCCCGATCCGGTGGTCGGCCTCGACCTCGTCCGCCGCGCGCGGGATCTCTGGAGCGGGCCGCTGGTCGCGATCGGCGGCATCACCGCCGCCAACGCGGCCGAGGTCGTGCGCGCCGGAGCCGACGGGGTGGCCGTGATCTCGGCGCTGCTCGACGCGGACGACCTCCGGGACGCCGTGCGCCGCCTGCAGGGAGCGCTCGGCGGGCGGGCGTGACCCGGCTCGCCCGCGCGGCGCCGGCGCTGGCCGTGGTGGCGTCGCTGCTGCCGCACGCGCGCGCGCTGTGGCCGGACCTCACGTACTACTTCCGCGACTTCACCGTCACGTTCTACCCGCTGCGCGCGCTGTGGGCGCGCGAGCTGGCCGCGGGGCGGCTCGCCTGGTGGAACCCCTACGTCTACGAGGGCGCGCCGGTGCTCCCGGTCTTCTATCCGCCGGACCTGCTGCACGCGCTGGTGGGAGGGCCGGCGTTCGCCTCCTGGCTGCTCACCCTGCACTTTCCGCTGGCCGCGCTCCTGGCCTACGCGCTCGCGCGTGACCTGGGCCTGGGGCGCGCGGGCGCGTTCGTGTGCGGAACCGTCTTCGCGCTCTCCGGCCTCGCCCTGTCCTCGCTCAACCTGTACGTGTTCCTCCAGGCGCTCGCGCTGACGCCTGCGGTCGCGCTGACGCTGCGCCGCGCGGCCGCGCTGGGCGGGCGCTGGGTGCCGGCCGCCGCGGTCGCGCTCGCGGTGGCGCTCTCGACGCTGGCGGTCGAGTTCGTGGCGCAGGCGGTCCTGGCCGGGGGCCTGCTGGCGGCGGCGGACGCTCCGCGCGCGCGTGGCGCGGGGCGGGCCGCGCTCGCGGTGGCGCTCGGCGCCGGCCTGGCGGCGGTGCCCGTGGCGGTGACGCTGGGGATCCTGGGCGAGAGCGCGCGCGGGGCCGGCTTCGAGCGCGAGGTCGCGCTCGGCAACGCGGTCCACCCGGCCGCCCTGCTGCAGGCGCTGGTGCCGGACCTGTTCGGCTCGCTGAGCGCTCCGGTCGAGACCTGGTGGGGCGGCCGCTTCTTCAGCAAGGGCTTCCCGTACCTGCTGAGCCTCTACCTGGGGCCGCTGGCCCTGGCGCTGGCGGCTACGGGGGTGGCGGCGCGGGGACTCGACCCGCGGCGCACGCGGATGCTGCTCGCCGCGGCGGCGGTCGCGCTCTGGTACGCGCTCGGAGAGCGCGCGGGGCTGGCCGCTTGGGTGGCGGCGCTGCCCGGAGCGTCGTCGTTCCGCTTCCCGAGCAAGGCGATGCTGCTGCCGGTGCTCGCCGCCGCCGTGCTCGCGGGCGCCGGCGCCGACCGGATGGCCCGCGGCGCGGGCTGGCGCGCGTTCGCGTGGGCGTCGGCGGCGGCGGGCGGCACGGCCCTCGCGCTCGCGGCGGCGGTCGCCGGCGAGGCGGACGGCCTGGCGCGCTGGGCGGCCGTCCCGGCCGGGATCGTCCCCTCCGTGCGGCGCGCGGTCGCGGTGCAGGGCGTCCAGGTCGCGCTGCTCGCGGGCGCGGCGGTGCTGCTGGCGGCGCTGGTCCGCCGGGGCCGCCTCCCGGCCGCTCCGGGCGTCGCGCTGGTCGCCACCCTGCTCGTGGGCGACCTGGCGCACGCCGGGGCCGGGATGAACCCGCAGGCTCCGGCCGCGTTCTTCACCCTGCTACCGGAGCTGGCCGCGCAGCGGCTCGACGCGCTCGGCGGCCAGCGCGTCTTCACCTACGGCCTCGACCAGAGCCCGTCGTTCCGGCGGTTCCTGGCCGGCGGCACGCCGGGGCGGGGGCTGTGGTCGTTCTTCCTCTCGCGCCAGATGCTGGTGCCCTATGCCAGCGCGATCGACCGCGTGGAGACCGCGCACGGCAAGGACCTGACGTCGTTCGTGCCGCGGGGGGCCGAGCTGCCACCCGAAGACCTCGCGCCCGAGCGCGCCGCTTCGTTGATCGAGCCGTTGCGCGTGGCCGCGGTCTCGCGCGTGCTCTCGCTCGATCCGCTCGCGCATCCCGCGCTCACCCTGCAGGCCCGGGTGCCGGCCGGGCCGCCGGAGATGTGGATCCACGTGTACGCGCTCGCGGAGACGGCGGCGCGCCTGGCCGTGCCGGCGGGCTCCGTCCGCATGTCGTGGTCGCGGCCGGCCGCGCAGGAGTACGAGGTGGACACGGCGAGCGGCGGCGCGCTGCTGGTGCGCGACCGCTACGCGCGCGGATGGCACGCGCTCCTGGACGGCCGGCCCGTGCCCGTGCGCCGCGCGGAAGGAAAGTACCGCGCGGTCGAGGTCCCGCCCGGCCGTCACCGCGTCGCGCTGTCCTACTCGCCGCCCGGGCTCGGCGCGGGGCTGGCGGTGATGGCGGCGGCGCTGGTGGCCACGGCCGCGCTGGCGCGAAAACCCGTGGTGTAACATCCGCCGGTGGCAGCGAGAGTCCTCGACGGGGCCGCCGTCGCCCGCGAGATCCGCGAGGGCCTGCGCAGCCGCGTGGCACCGCTGGTGGCCGCCGGGCGGCGTCCCGGCCTGGGCGTCGTGCTCGTCGGCGACCACCCGGCCTCGGCGGTCTACGTCCGCAGCAAGACCCGCGCCTGCGAGGACCTCGGTCTCCACCACGAGACCGCGCGCCTGCCCGCCACCGCGACCACGGACGAGGTCGCCGCGCGCGTCGCGGACTACAACCGGCGGCCGGAGATCAGCGGGATCCTGGTCCAGCTCCCGCTGCCGCCGCAGGTGGACGCCTCGCGCGTGCTCGACCTGGTGCGGCCGGACAAGGACGTGGACGGCTTCCACCCCGACAACGTCGGCCGTCTCGTGCAGAAGCGCCCCCGGTTCGTGGCCTGCACCCCGGCCGGCATCATGGAGCTGCTCCGCCGCTACCAGGTGCCCCTGGCCGGGCGCCGCGCGGTCGTGCTCGGCCGCAGCGACATCGTGGGCAAGCCGATGGCGATGCTGATGCTGCACGCGGACGCCACCGTGACGGTGTGCCACTCGCGCACCCGCGACCTGCCGAGCGTGACGCGCGAGGCGGACGTGCTGGTGGCGGCGATCGGCCGCGCCGGGCTCGTGCGCGCGGAGCACGTCAAGCCGGGCGCGGTCGTGGTGGACGTGGGCATGAACCGGGTGGAGAGCGCGGCGGAGGCCGCGGACCTCCTTCCCCCCGAGCGGCGCGACGAGTTCGCCGGCAAGGGTTACGCGCTGGTGGGCGACGTCCACGCGCCTTCGGTGCGCGAGGTGGCGGGCGCGCTCACGCCGGTGCCCGGGGGCGTGGGCCCCCTGACCATCGCGATGCTGATGAGCAACACGGTCGAGGCGGCGGCGCTGGCCGGCTAGCGGCAACCCACCCGCGCATGCTGAGGGTCGGCCTCACCGGCGGCATCGCCTGCGGCAAGACGCACGTCGCGCGGCGCCTGGCCTCCCACGGCATGCACGTGCTCGACCTCGACGCGGTCGCGCACGAGGTCACCGCGCCCGGCGGCTCCGCCTACGCGGACGTGGTGGCGGCGTTCGGGCCCGGCATCGTCGGGCGCGACGGGGCCATCGACCGCAAGGCGCTCGGCGCGCGCGTGTTCTCGGACCCGCAGGCGCTGGGCCGGCTCAACGCGCTGGTCCACCCGCGGGTGCGCGCGGAGGAGGCGCGGCGCGCGGCGGAGCTCGCCGGCAGCGACGCGGTGCTCGTGACCGACGCCGCGCTGCTCGTGGAGGCGGGGCTGCACACGCGCTTCGACCGGCTGGTGGTCGTGGACTGCCGTCCCGAAGAGCAGCTCGCGCGGGTGGCGGCGCGCGAGGGCATGACCGAGGTGACGGCGCGCGCCCGCATCGCCGCGCAGATGCCGCTGGCCGAGAAGCGGCGCTTCGCGCACTTCGTGGTGGACGCCAGCGCGACGGTCCCGGAGACGGACCGGCAGGTGGACGAGCTGGCGGAGAGGCTGCGCGCGCTGGCCGCCGCGCCGCCGCCCGCGGCCGCGGTGCCGCGC
>DATBIZ010000465.1:0-17204 GCA_036556645.1 Vicinamibacteria bacterium
GCGAGTCGAGCGTCGAGAACCGCAACCTGACGATCATCGGCAACAGCTACGACTACCAGCTCGACAACAACCGGTACGAAGGAAAGCTGACCGGCGCCATCAGCGCGAACCACAACCTGCAGGCCACGTACATCCGGAACAGCACGGCCGAGTTTGACCGGGCTTCGATCAACACGACCTTCAGCATCGACGAGGCGACGCTGGTGGACCGCACGCTGCCCAACGACCTGTTCGTGGCCAACTACAACGGCGTGCTGACGCCCGAGCTGTTCGTGGAGGCGCAGTACTCCCAGAAGCAGTTCGGCTTCCGGGGCACGGGCGGCACGTCGCAGACGATCACCGACTCGCCCTTCCTGGCCCTCGGGCTCTCCGGCGGCATCCCGAGCTTCAGCCACTACAACGCGCCGTACTTCAGCTCGTTCGACCCGGAGAACCGCGACAACCGGCAGTACTCGGCCGCCCTGTCGTATTTCCTCTCGACCGGCAGCGTCGGCCGCCACGACGTGAAGGTCGGTTTCGAGAACTACACCTCGTCGCGGACCGGCGGCAACTCGCAGTCCGCCACCGGCTACGTGTTCCGCGCCGACCCGGTGACCGCGGGGGGGCAGCCCGTGCGCGACGCGAACGGCCGGATGATGCCGAACTTCGTCCCCGGGGTGAGCCGCATCGAGAACTGGATCTCGCTGCAGGGCGCGGAGATCAACCTGCGCACCCTGTCGCTCTACCTGAACGACCGCTGGGCGCTGAACGAGCACTGGACGTTCAACCTCGGCGTCCGCTACGAGGGCCACGACACCGACGCCACCCAGGCGGAGGTGCAGAGCATCTCGAGCTCGGCCATCGTGCCGCGCCTCGGCGCCACGTTCGACGTCAAGGGCGACGGCCGCTGGATCCTGCAGGCGACGTACGCCCACTACGCGGGCAAGGCGTCGGAGACGCAGTTCGCCGACAACACCAACGTGGGTACCCCGAACTTCCTGCAACTGACGTACAGCCCGACGGCTCCGGCCGGCCAGGGTATCGGCTTCGCGCCTGGCTTCGACCTGAACAACTACACCGTCACCGGAGGCAACTTTCCGACCAGCAACGTGTTCCTGGCCGAGGACCTGAACACCCCGGTCACCAAGGAGTGGACGCTGCAGGCCGGCACCCGCCTCGGCGAGCGCGGCGAGTTCAAGGCCATCTACTCCCAGCGCAGCACCGACAGCTTCCTCGAGGACTTCATCACGATTCCCAACGGGCGGACGGTGGTGACCCGCGACGGCCGTAATTTCGGCACCTTCGACAACGTAGTGATCCAGAACACCGACATCCCGTTCCGCGAGTACCGCTCGCTGCAGTTCGTGCTGAACCACCGACCGTTCGAGCGGTTCAGCCTCTTCGGCCACTACACCCTGCAGCTCCGCAACCACGGGAACTTCGAGGGCGAGGCCGCCAACCAGCCGGGCAACTACTCGATCATCATGGACCGCCCGGAGTTCTACAACGAGGCGCGGCACTACCCCGGCGGGCGTCTGCCCAACTTCCAGCGCCACAAGCTGCGGATGTTCACGAACCTGGACCTGCCGATGGGCCGGCTGGGCACCGCGACGCTCGGCGCTCTCTACCGCTACGACTCGGGCCAGGCGTTCAGCTTCTTCGCGAGCAACGTGGCGATCACCGCCGCGCAGCTCGCGCGGAACCCCGGGTACGCGCGGCCGCCCACGTCGCAGACGCTCTTCTTCGGAGAGCGCGGCGCGGGTGAATACGAGTCGGCGCACCTCTTCGACCTGGCGCTCAACTACGAGATCCCGCTGGTGAAGAGCTGGCGGCCGTGGTTCAAGGCCGAGCTGCGCAACGTCTTCAACAAGCAGCCGCTGATCGGCTACAACACGACCGTCACCGCCGACGCGAGCAGCCCCCGCGACGAGCTCGGGCTGGCGACCGGCTACACCCGCGGCTCCGCGTTCGGGACCGCGACCGCCGACTGGGACGCCAACTTCCCGCACGTTCCGCGCCCGCGGGAGTTCCGCTTCAGCCTCGGCTTCCGCTTCTAGCCGTCGCTCATTCGCACGGGCGGAGCGCTCCGGCGCTCCGCCCTTTCCGTTTCCAGGGGCCCGTGACGAACGTTCCGGTCCCGGCTCACGGCGCCCGCACCGGCACCGCGAACGTGCCGTCGCCGCGGTTGCGGAAGAGGCGACGCCACCCCGCGGTACTGCTGCGGGCCGCAGTCGTCCGGCGCGCTCGAGTCAACCGCGTGCTAGCATCGCGGCTCTCCCGGATGCACGTCCCCAGCCCGCGCGCCGCCAGCCTCGCCGCCGCCCTGGCGCTGGCCGCGGGCGTGGCCGCGTTCTTCGCGTGGGCGATGACCGTCGGCTTCACCACGCCGGAGCCCTTCCAGGACTACCGCTTCCACAACGAGCTGGCCGTGGAGATGGCCGGCGGCGCCCCGCTCGAGGTGCCGCACCCCCTCTACCACGCGCTGGTGGCCGCGCTGGCGGCCAGCGGGCTCTCGCCGCCTTGGTCCGGCATGGCCGTGGCGCTGGCCGCGCAGGTCGCGCTGTCCTTGATCGTTTTCGCCGACCTGCGGGTGGCCGCGCGCGGCGCGGTCGTCCGGGCCGCGGTCACGGCGGCGGGGCTGACCGTGGTGGCGCCCCTGAACTGGCTGACGCCGGCCTCGCGCGAGTTCTACTTCGGCTACCTGTTCCCGAACGCGATCCACAACCCCACGATCGTGCTGCTGCGCCCGCTGTCCGTCGCGCTCTTCGTGTGCGTCGTGGCGTTGTTCACGGCCGAGGCAGAGGCCGGCCGCGGCCGGATCGCCGGGGCGGCCGCGCTGACGATCGCGTGCGCGCTGGCCAAGCCGAGCTTCGTGATCTGCCTGCTGCCCGCCCTGGGCGTGGCGTGGCTGCTCGAGGGCCGGCCGCTCGACCGGCGATGGCGCACGGTGATCCTCGGCGTGGTGGTGCCCGGCGGGCTGCTCGCCGCGGCGCAGGCCGCCTTCACGCTGACGACGGACCGCATGGAGCCGGCCACGATCGTGCTCGCGCCGCTGAAGGCCGTCTTCCTGCACACCAAGGACGACGCGGCGCTCGTGGCCGCGAAGCTGGCCCTCTCGATCGTGTTCCCGCTGGCCGTGGCCGCCGCGTTCTTCGGCGACGCCCGGCGCGACCGCGCGCTGCGGCTCGCCTGGCTGGCCTTCGCCGCGGGAGCCTTCTACGCGTATTTCCTCGCGGAGGCCGGGCCGCGGATGATCCACGGCAACTTCCTCTGGAGCGGCCAGGCCGCGGCCGCGGTGCTCTTCGCGGCGTCGGCGCGCTTCGCGCTGGCGCGGGGAGCGGCCGGCGCGGCGCGGGCGCGGCTCGGCCTGTGCGCCGCGGCGCTCGCGCTGCACGTGGCGAGCGGCCTTCAATACCTCGTGCACTTCGCCCGCACCGCCGTGGCGTTCTGATGAACGCCTGGGCCGCGCGACATCCCGTCGCCGCCGCCATCGGGCTGTCCCTGGCGCTGGCCGGGGCGTTCGCCGCGACGATGGGGCCGCGCTACGCGACCAACGACGACCCGCTGCTCGCCATGCTGGCGGCGGGCAGGGGCTTCGCGAGCGCGCCCGACGAGCACCTCGTGTTCTTGAACGCGCTGCTCGGGCTGGCCCTGCGCGGCGCCTACCGTGCCTGGCCGGGCGTGCCGTGGTACGCGCTGGCGCTGCTCGCGATCCACGCCGCCGCCCAGGCCGCCACCCTCTACGCCGCGCTGCGGCTCGGCGCGCGGCCCGCGCGCTGGGCGGCCTGCGGCGTGTTCCTGGCCGTGGCCGCGGTCCCCTTCGCGAACAACCTGCAGTTCACGGTCACCGCGATGGTGGCGGCCCAGGCCGGCGTGCTGCTGGTGCTCGGCGCGCTGGAGGAAGGGACCGTGCGGCCCGGCCGCGCCGCGGCCGCCGCGGGGTTGCTCGTGTTGTCGTCGCTGCTCCGCTTCGAGGCGTTCGGGCTCATGCTGGCGCTCGCCTTCCCGGTCGTGCTGGTGATGGCCTGGCGGCGTCCACGGCGCGTCGCGGCCACCGCGGCGGCCGTGGTGGCGTCCAGCGCGCTCGTGGCCGCCGCCGCGTGGGCGCTCGACCGCGCGCACTATGCGCGCGACCCGGCCTGGGCCGACTATCGCGCGTTCAACGCGGCGCTGCGGCCCTTCGTGGACTTCGGCCGCGCCGCCGACACGCCGGGGACCGCCGAGGTCTTCCGCCGCGCGGGCTGGTCGCGCAACGACCACCGGCTGCTGCTCCACTGGTTCCATCCCGACGCGGACGTGTTCGGCACGGCAGAGCTGCGCGCGGTGGCCGCGCGCCTGCCCGAGCCGGAGGGGCCGCTCGTCCGGCTGCGCGCCGCCGCCGCGCGTGCCCTCGCCAACCGGGCCGCCTGGCCGATGCTGCTCGCGCTGCCGTTCGCGGTCGCCTCCTGCGCGGCCGCCCCGCGCGGGCGCCGCGCGCTGATGGCCGCGCTGGCCGCCACCGCCGCCGCGCTGTGCTGGCTGGCCGTCTTCCGGAAGGCCCCCCCGCACGTCTATCTGCCCGCGATGGCCTGGCCCCTCGCGCTGGCCGTGGTGCTGCCGGCCGGCCGGCCGTCGAGCCGCGCCGGCCGCGCCGCCTACGCCTTCGCGGCGGTGCTGGCCGCGGTGGCGGCCGTGCGCGCGCTGGCGTTCCAGCGCGCGGAAACGGTGGAGGGGGTCGCGCGCGAGCGGGCGTACGTGGCCGCGTTGCAGCCGCTGCGCGCCGCGCCGGACCGCGTGTTCGTGCTGTGGTCCACGTTCCCCTATCAGGTGGCCGACCCGCTGCGCTCCGGTCCGTGGCCGTTCGACCGCTTCCTCGCCCTGGGCTGGCCGCAGCGGACGCCGGCCTCCGCGCGCACGCTGCGCGCGCTCGGCTACGCGGGGTGGTGGGAGGCGCTCGCCGATCCGCGCGTGCGGCTCGTGGCCCCCGTGGACGCGGCGCGCTGGATCGAGGCCTACGCGGCCCGCCATCGCGGCCTCGCGCTGACGCTCGCGCAGGAGGGCAGCGTGCCCGGGTTCGGCGTGTTCCGCGCGTCCATCGCCCCGGAGGCGGCCGTGGAGCGCGTGCTAAGATCCGCCCCGGCCGTGCCCGAATGAGCGAAGCAGCCACCCTCCATCCCACGGCGCTCGTGGACGCCGGCGCTCAGGTCGGCCCCGGGACGCGGGTCTGGGCCTTCGCGCACATCCTGCCCGGCGCGGTCGTGGGCTCCGGCTGCAACATCTGCGACCACGTCTTCATCGAGGGCGGGGTGCGCGTGGGCGACCGGGTCACCGTGAAGTCGGGCGTGCAGCTCTGGAACGGCATCACGCTCGAGGACGACGTGTTCGTGGGCCCCAACGCCACCTTCACGAACGACCTGTTCCCCCGCTCGCGCGTGCACCCCGAGGAGTTCGCGCGCACGCTGGTGAAGAAGGGCGCCTCCATCGGCGCGAACGCCACCGTGCTGGCCGGCCGCACGATCGGCGTGAACGCGATGGTGGGCGCGGGCGCGGTGGTGACGCAGGACGTCCCGCCCAACGCGATCGTGACCGGCAACCCCGCCCGCATCACCGGCTACGTGTCCACCCGCCGCAAGGGCCCGATCAAGGCCGACGAGCCCCCCCCGGCCGCGCGGCCGCCGCAGCCGGCGCGGACGCTGTCGGTGGCGCGCGCCGAGCTGCGGGCCATGCCCCTCGTGCACGACCTGCGCGGCAGCTTGACCTTCGGGCAGCACGACCTGCACCTGCCCTTCGCGCCGCGGCGCTACTTCGTGATCTTCGACGTGCCGGGCAAGGAGGTGCGCGGCGAGCACGCGCACCGGACGCTCCACCAGTTCCTGGTCTGCCTGACCGGCTCCGTGCGCGTGATGGTGGACGACGGCCGGGACCGCGACGAGGTGGTGCTCGACCGGCCCGAGACCGGCCTCTACGTCCCGCCGCTGGTCTGGGCGGCCCAGTTCCACTACTCGCCGGACGCGGTGCTGCTGGTGCTGGCCTCGGACGCCTACGACCCCGACGACTACATCCGGAGCTACGAGGAGTTCCTGCAGGCCGTACGGGCGTGAGCCTCGTCTCCGTGGTCGTCCCCGTCTACCACAACGCCGGCAGCCTCGACGACCTGCTCGCGCGCCTGAGCGCGGTGGCGGACGGGCTGCCCGGAGACCGCTTCGAGTTCGTGTTCGTGGACGACGGCTCGCGCGACGCCTCGTTCGAGGTGCTGCGGCGGCTGGCCGAGCGCGACCCGCGCGTGCGCGTGGTCAAGCTGTCGCGCAACTTCGGCTCGCAGTCCGCGATCCTGGCCGGGCTCACCCAGGCGCGCGGCGAGTGCATGGTCGCGCTGGCCGCGGACCTGCAGGACCCCCCGGAGCTGATCCCGCGCCTGCTCGAGCGGTGGCGCGAGGGCCGCAAGGTGGTGCTCGCGGCCCGCCGCAGCCGCGCCGACCCCCTGGTGTCGCGCGCGCTCGCGGACGCCTTCTACCTCCTGTTCCGCCGCTTCGCGCTGCCCAACATGCCGCGCCACGGCTTCGACTTCTTCCTGCTCGACCGCGCGGTCCGCGACCTGATCGCGGGCATCCAGGAGAACAACGCGTACCTGACGGGCCTGATCCTGTGGCTCGGGTTCGACCCGGCCGTGATCGAGTACGACCGCGGCCCGCGGCCCGCCCGCTACGGCCCGTCCATGTGGGGGCTCGGCCGGCGGGTGAAGCACTTCATCGACTCGTTCACCGCGTTCTCCTACTTCCCGCTGCGCGCGGCCTCGGTCATGGGCGTGGTGGTGGCGATCCTGGGCGTGCTCTACGCGCTGCTGGTGGTGACGCTCCGCGTGATCCACGGCTTCCCGGTGGAGGGCTGGGCCTCGCTGATGGTGGCGGTGCTGCTGCTCTCGGGCGTGCAGATGCTGATGATCGGCGTGCTGGGCGAGTACCTGTGGCGGAACCTCGAGGAGACCCGGCGCCGCCCCCGCTTCATCGTCGAGGAGGTCGTGGAAGGAGCCGGCGCGGCGCGGGAGAAGGACGCCCGGGCGCCCAAGGGCGCTGCCTCGCGCGCCTGACCGGACCCACGACGCCGCGGTTCGGGTTATCATCCGCGCCGCTTAGAACCGCCAGGGTTGGCGATGGGCTCGGTCGGAACTCCGGGGACCCTCATCAGGCCACGCACCCGGCACTCATTCACTGAGGAGGGTCATGAACCGATCGAGGTTCGTCGCCGCGCCGCTGCTCGCCGCCGGGTTGCTCGTCGGGTGCAACAAGCCGCTGCCCACCGCCGCGCCGGAGCCGAGCCCCACGCCGACGCCGGCTCCCACGCCCGCGCCCACGCCGCCGCCGATCGGCTGCGGGCTGCCCCGCGGCGCCGGCGACGGCACGAGCTGCCCGCGCGAGGCGCCGACGTTCCAGGCCGCGATCGAGGCGGCCATCGACAAGGTGATCGAGGAGCACCCCGAGTACTTCGACCTGCGCTCACAGCGCGGCACCGGGCTGCCGCGGGCGGTCAACCCCGACGCCTACGTGACCGCGGTCATCCACAACCTGCGGCTGGCCGGCCTCTGCGCCTTCAACGACGGCGAGGAGGTCGCGGTGAAGAACACCAACGCCTTCAACGACCAGTTCGACATCCTCACCGCGGACAGCTTCGTGCGGCGCTCGTACCGCACGACCTGTTACCCCGCCTGGCACGCCATCCCTCCGCACGGCGACAACTCGTAGGCACGACGCTCCGCGTTTGACGGGACCGGGGCGCGCGACTATCGTGCGCCCCGGATGACCTTCCTCGACTGGGCCATCGTCGCGGTCTACTTCGTGGCCAGCGCGACCATCGGCGTCCTCTACGCGCGCCGGGCCGGGTCGAGCATGGAGGAGTTCTTCCTCTCCGGCCGCGAGCTGCCGTGGTGGCTGGCGGGCACCTCGATGGTGGCCACCACGTTCGCCGCGGACACGCCCCTCGCCGTCACCGAGATGGTGGCCCGCAACGGCATCGCGGGGAACTGGCTGTGGTGGAACTTCCTGTTCGGCGGGATGGTCACCGTCTTCTTCTTCGCGCGCCTCTGGCGGCGCGCCGGCATCCTCACCGACGTGGAGTTCGTGGAGCTGCGCTACGCGGGGAAGAGCGCGGCGTTCCTGCGCGGGTTCCGCGCCCTCTACCTGGGCATCTTCATGAACTGCGTGATCATCGGCTGGGTGAACCTGGCCATGGCCGCGGTGCTCGAGGGCATGTTCGGGATCCCGCGCGGGCAGGTGCTGCTCTACGTCGGGGCCGCGCTGCTGGTGACCGCGGTCTACTCCGCGGTGTCGGGCCTCTGGGGGGTGGCGCTGACCGACGCCTTCCAGTTCGTGCTGGCCATGGTGGGGACGGTCGTCCTGGCCGTGGTGGTGCTGGCGCTGCCGCAGATCGGCGGGCTCTCGGGCCTGCGCGCGCAGCTCCCGGCGTGGACCCTGCGCATGACGCCGGCCATCGGCGAGTCGTCGGCGGGCGAGCTGGCGGGCGCCTTCGCGCTCAGCCTCAGCGCGTTCCTGGCCTACGTGGCCGTGCAGTGGTGGGCGTCCTGGTACCCGGGCGCGGAGCCCGGCGGGGGCGGGTACATCGCGCAGCGGATGATGTCCGCCAAGGACGAGAAGCACTCGCTGCTCGCCACGCTCTGGTTCCAGGTCGCGCACTACTGCGTGCGGCCCTGGCCCTGGATCCTGGTCGGCCTGGCCACGCTCGTGCTCTACCCGGAGCTCGGCCCCGACGAGAAGCGCCTGGGCTACGTCTACGCGATGCGCGACTACCTGCCCGCGGGCCTGCGCGGCATGCTGGTGGCGTCGTTCTTCGCCGCGTACATGTCCACGATCGCCACCCAGCTCAACTGGGGCACCTCGTACGTGATGAACGATTTCTACCGGCGGTTCGTCAACCCGGGCGCGGGCGACCGGGCGCTGGTGCGGCTCTCGCGCGCCATGACCGTGGTGCTGATGGCGCTCTCGCTGTTCGTCACCAGCGTGCTGGACACCATCTCGGGGGCGTGGGCGTTCATCATCGAGGCCGGGGCCGGCCTCGGGCTGGTGCTGATCCTGCGCTGGTACTGGTGGCGCGTGAACGCCTGGAGCGAGATCGCGGCCATGGTCACGCCGCTGCTCGCGTACGGCTACCTGCGCGCCTTCACCACCGTCGCCTTCCCGGAGACGCTCTACGTGATCGTCGGCGTCACCACCGTGGCCTGGCTGGCGGTCACGTACCTGACGCCGCCCACCGATCCCGCCACCCTGCAGGCCTTCTTCCGCCGCGTGCACCCGGGCGGCCCCGGCTGGCGCGAGGTCGCGCGCGCGGTGCCGGACGTGCGTCCCGACACCGGCCTGGGCGCGCTGGCCGTGGACACGGTGGCCGGCGTGGTGCTGGTGTACGGGACGCTGTTCGCGGCGGGCAAGCTGCTCTTCGGCAGCTACACGGAGGGCATGCTCTACCTGGTCGCGGCGCTCGCCGGGGGCGCGGTGATCGTGCGCGACCTGTCGCGGCGCGGTTTCGGCACGCTCGTCCGCTAGCGGCTAGCGCCGGAGCAGGTCGTCGATCAGCGCCTCGACCTCCGGAGGCACGTCCGGGAGGCCGAGGCCGCGGGCCGCCCAGCGCGCCTCGTCCCGCAGCCGGGCGTGCAGCGTGTCCTCGGCCACCTGCCGTCGCCCGATCTCCGCGCGCAGCGCCTCCCGGCTTCCGTGCACGCTCTCGAGGAAGTCGGCCAGCCGCGACACCGTCGCGTCGAGGGCGTGGTGGCGGCGCACGTGCGCGCGCGCGAGGCGCCCGATCGTCTCGCGCAGGGCCTGGTCGCCGAGCAGCCGCGCGAGCAGCGCTTCGAGGTGCGCGGCCTCGGCCGGCCCGGGGTCCACGGGGACCACGCAGCCCTCCGGGAACTCCTCGGCCGCGGGCGTGCCCGCGGTGACCAGCGCCGGGCGTCCCACCGCGAGCGCGCGCACCAGCGCGCCGCTCATCTCGCCGTGCGAGGGAAAGCGCAGGGCGGCGATCACGTCGGCGGCAGCCACGTGGCGGACGAAGTCGGACAGGGCCAGCCTCCCGGTGAGGACCAGCGCGTCTCCGAGGCCGGAGGCGCGCGCCCATTCCGCCACGGGCGCCCGGCCGTCGTGCCCGCCGGCCACCACCACGCGCAGCGAGGGGTGCGCCGGCCGCAGCCGCGCGGCGGCGCGGAAGAGCACGTCGAGCCGCTTCGCCGCGGTCACCAGCCCCGGCGCGGTCACGATCGGCGCGTCCGCGGGCAGGCCCAGGGCGCGCCGCGCCGCTTCGCGGGAGGGCAGCTCGTCCAAGGGCAGCGCGGCGTGGTGCGGCAGGTGCAGCGCGGGCCGGCCGCGGAGACGGAGGGCGGCCGGCGCGACCACCTGCCGGGTCAGCCCCACCAGCGCCAGCGAGCCTTCGAGCACGCGGTCGCTGAGGGGGAACAGGGCGGGCAGCAGCTCGCCGCCCAGCGCGCGCGCGATCTGCCGGCCCACGAAGGTGCCGGTCTCGCCGTGCGCCCGGCGCATCTCCCGCAGGTAAGCCTCGCGGTCGCCGCGCTCGACCGTCTCGCCCAGCACGAGCTGGTGCAGGCCGAAGTCGTGGAGCAGCACGACGCCGGGCCGCGCCAGCGCGGCGTGGTAGGCGAAGGCGTGCGCGGCCGAGTTGCCGAGCTGGTAGAGGTCGAGGTCGGACTCGACGGGCTCTCCGGCGCGCGCGACGCGCACGTTCGGGACGCCCAGGGGAGCGCAGGCCGCCGGCTCCTCGACGACCACGGTCAGGTCGAAGCGCCGGGCCAGCCCCGGGAGCTGCTCGGCCGCGTAGTCGGCCACGCCCGAGGCCGAGGGTGGCAGCGGAGTCCAGACCGCGAGCTTCAAAGGCGCGCTCAGGCGCCGGCGGAGGGGCCGCGCCCCGGCCCGGGCAGGACCTGCTCGAGGCGCGCGCGCAGGTCGCGCAGCGCGAACTCCAGCGACAGCCGGCCGCGCTCCGACTCCGCCAGCACGAGGTCGATGCGCTTCACCAGGTCGTGCACGTGCGCGACCACCTCCTCCTGCAGGATCAGGTGGCGCTTGTCGATGTCCTCCATGTGCCGGCCGTACCCGCCGAGCACCGCGTCGTAGTGCCGGTGCGTGGCCTCGAGCCGCGCGTCGAGGTAGGCGAGCAGCTCGTTGTCGAGCTGGGCCTGGCGCGCGTTGAAGGCGACCTGCGCGTCCACGAACGGCGCGACCAGCCGCCGGGCGAGGCCGGCCAGCCGGCCCTTGATCCCGCGCGGCGCGGCCGCGGCGCGCACGTCCCAGAGCGCGTTGACGGGGCCGAGGTCGGGGGGGGCCGGGGCCGGCGCGGACGGAGGCGTTTCCGGCGCGGTGACCGGCGGCGCGGTCCGCACCGCGCGCGGCTCGCCGAGCACCTCCGGGGGCTGCCGCTCGAGCAGCGCCCGCTCGCGCACCGAGTTGCGGATCCGGCGCAGCTCCTCGGCCACCCGCTCGCGCTCGCGGTCGTCGCTCACCGCACGCTCGTCCGCGCCCTCATCGCCGGGATTGTACCCGCGCCGCGCTCGCTGCACGCCGCGGTCCGGTCCCGATAACATGGTCCGGTGAGCCGCCGGCTCCCGTCCCTCCGCGGGAACCTCGACCTGATGCCCTCGCCGGCGCCGGACCGCCCGGGGCTGCTGATCCGCGACCCCTTCCGCTTCGCGGAGGCGATGCTGATCATCCCCTCCGCGCTGGTGCCCTGCCTGGCCTTCTTCAACGGCCGCTACGACCGCGCGCAGGTGGTCGAGGCGCTGGTGCGGCTCAGCGGCGACGTCCGCGTCGGCCAGGTCGTGGACCACCTGCTCGACACCTTGAGCGAGGCCGGCTTCCTCGAGGACGAGGTGTTCGAGGGGAAGAAGGACGAGCGCCTGCGCGCGTTCGCGGAGGCGGCGGCCCGCACCGCCGCCCACGCCGGCTCCGCCTACCCGGTGGAGCACGAGGAGCTGCGCGCGGTGATCGCGCGGTACCTGGAGGCCGAGCCGGGAGGGGACATGCCGGCCGCGGTGCCGAGAGGCGCGCACGGGCCGCTGCTGGGCATCGCCGCGCCGCACGTGAGCCCCGAAGGCGGGTGGCGTTCGTACCAGGCCGCGTACCGCGCGCTCGCCCCGGACCTGGCCGAGGCGACCTTCGTCGTGCTCGGCACCTCCCACTACGGCGAGCCCGACGCGTTCGGCCTCACGCGCAAGCCGTTCCTCACCCCGTTCGGGGAGGCCGGCGTGAACCTGCGCCTGGTGGACGAGCTGGTCGAGCGCGGCGGACGCGCGGTGCGCCTCGAGGACTACTGCCACTCCATCGAGCACTCGATCGAGTTCCAGGTGGTGTTCCTCCAGCACCTGTTCGGCCCCGCGGTGCGGATCGTGCCGATCCTCTGCGGCCCCTTCGCGCGCAGCACGCAGCAGGGCGGCGCGCCCGAAGACGACCCGGGCGTCGCGCGGTTCCTGGGCGCGCTGGGCGAAATGGCGGCCCGCGAGGGCCGCGGTCTGGTGTGGGTGGTCGGCGCGGACATGGCCCACATGGGGCGGCGCTACGGCGACGGGTTCGAGGCGCGCGCCGAGGAGGGCCTCATGCTCGACGTCGCCGCGCGCGACCGCGCCCGCTGCGAGCGGCTGGCCGCGGGGGACGCCGAGGGGTTCTGGGCGCTGGTGCAGGACCGGTCGGACGAGCTGAAGTGGTGCGGGGCCTCGCCGCTCTACGCGTTCCTGCGCGCGGTGCGGCCGGCCAGCGGCCAGGTGAGCCGGTACGAGCAGTGGGACATCGACGACGGCAGCGTGGTCAGCTTCGCGGCGATGACGTTTCACGGGCCGGCGGCGCCCGGCGTATGATCCGGGGATGCGCGTGACACACCGGCCGGTCTCCGCCTGCCTGTCGCTCCCTGCCCTGGCCGCCCTGCTCGCCTCGGGCGCCGCGCCCTCCGCGGGCGCGGCCGAGAAGGCCCGCACGACCGCCGCCGCCGCACCCCGCGCCGGCGAGGAGCCGGTCGCGTCGATCGCGGGCAAGCCGGTCACCACCGCCGAGCTCGACGAGCTGGCGGGAGCACGCATGTTCCAGGTCCGCCAGCAGGAGTACCAGGTCCGCAAGCAGGCGCTGGACGAGCTGATCGCGCGGCGCCTGCTCGAGGCCGAGGCCGCCTCGCGCCAGATCAGCGTGGACGAGCTGACGCGCGTCGAGGTCGAGGGCAAGGCGGCGCCGGTGACCGACGCGGAGAAGAAGGACTTCTACGAGAAGAACAAGGCGCGGTTCGGGACCACCCCCGAGGACCAGGCGCTCGCGCAGATCGAGAGCGGGCTGCGCCAGCAGCGGGCGCGCGAGCGGCGCGTGCAGTACGTGGGCGAGCTGCGCAAGAAGGCCGGGGTCGAGGTGATGCTCGAGCCGCCGCGCGTGGCGGTGGCCGAGGCCGGCAACCCGGCCAAGGGCCCGGCCGGGGCGCCGGTCACCGTCATCGAGTTCTCGGACTTCCAGTGCCCGTACTGTGCGCGCGTCACCCCGACCCTGGCGAAGCTGCAGGAGGCCTACCCGGGCAAGATCCGCGTCGTCTTCCGCGACCTGCCCCTGCCCAACCACAAGAACGCGGGGCCGGCCGCCGAGGCGGCCCAGTGCGCGCACGATCAGGGGAAGTTCTGGGAGATGCACGACCGGCTCTTCGCGAACCAGCAGAAGCTCGCGCCGGCCGACCTGAAGGAGCACGCGGTGGCCCTCGGGCTCGACGCGGCCGCCTTCAACCAGTGCCTCGACTCCGGCAAGTACACCGCCGAATGGCGCACGGACGCCGAAGAGGCCAACCGGCTCGGCGTGAACGGCACGCCGGCCTTCTTCGTCAACGGCCGCCTGATCAGCGGCGCTCAGCCCTACGAGGTGTTCGCGCAGATCGTCGAAGAGGAGCTGGCGCTGGCCACGGCGAAGAGGCCCACCAGCGGGTCCTAGCCGGCCGCCCCCGGCAGCCACAGCGAGCGGCCGGTCAGACGGTGGTGGTCGAGCCCGGCGGCCCGGTCCAGCTTCGCGACCAGGGCCGGACGCTCGACCTCGAAGCGCCACTGGTCGGCGCGCCCGCCGCGCGCGGTGAACGCGTCGTCCCACTCGGCCCACCACCCCAGGCTGCGCCGCGCGAGCGGCTCCACGACCAGCACGCGCGCGCCGCGCTGGGCGGCGGCGAGCAGGCGCCCGAGCAGCGAGCCGCGCGCCGGCTCGTCCAGCTCGTTCACGCTGAAGGCGGCGAGCAGCGCGTCGTCCCGGCCGCCCACCGCGGCCGCCACCAGGTCGCCCTGGCGCGCCGCGCCGTGCACGCCCAGCGTGGAGAGCGTCCAGCGGGCCTCGTCCACGGCCCAGCCGCTGCGGTCCACGCCCTCGACCGCCGTCCCCGCCACCAGCGCCCAGGCCGCGCCGGCGGCGCCGGTCCCGCAGCCGAGGTCCAGGATGCGGCGCGGCGGCGGCTCCGCCGCTCCGAGCGCGCGCACGATCTCGCGCACGAGCAGGAAGTGGAGCGGCCCGTAGAAGAGCGCGAACGCCGCGCGCTTGCCCGCGCCTTCGAGCGCGGCGCCGCGCCCCAGCCGCTCGCGGCGCTCGACGTACAGGGACGAGAGCGCCTGCAGCGCGCGGCGCACCTCGGGGAACGTCAGCGCGGCGAAATGGCGTGTCTCGAGCGCGACGAGCCACCGGTCGAACGTCTCGCCCGGCTCGCCGGCCAAGCCGCTCAGGCCTTCAGCGAGAAGGGCGTGAAGTCCGTGTCCCGGTCGTAGTAGTCCTCGTCCTCGGCCCGCTTCAGGAAGCCGACGACGCGGTAGGTGACCGGCGTGATCGCCGCCTCCCAGCCGACCTTCACCGCGTAGTTCGTGAGCATCACCCGCATCACGAGGTCGTTCGACCACACGCCGAGGAACGCGAGCGGATAGAAGATCAGCGAGTCCACGCCCTCGCCGGCGATCGTGGAGCCGATGGTGCGCAGCCACAGGAAGCGGCCTTCGGTGCGCACCTTCAGCCGGGCGAGCACGTAGGAGTTCGTGAACTCGCCGCAGAAGTAGGCCACCAGCGAGGCGAGCACGATGCGCGGCGTGTTGCCGAACACGGTCTGGAACGCGGCCTGGTGCGGCCAGCCGGGCGCGGGCGGGAACGCGAGCACCACCGCGCTCATCAGCGAGGCGAAGCCCATGGCGGCGAAGCCGGCCCACACGACCTTGCGGGCGCGTGCGTAGCCGTACACCTCGGTGAGCACGTCGCCGAAGATGTAGCTGAGCGGGAAGAACAGCACGCCGGCGCCGAACGCGAAGCCGCCGAGCTGCGCGACCTTCGAGGCGCCGATCAGGTTCGCGCAGAGCAGCACGGTGACGAACGCGGCCATCACCAGGTCGTAGTAGCGGTAGGAGCGCGCGCGCGCGGGCGCACCGGAGGCCGAGGGCGAAGTCGCGGTCCGCGCGGACATCAGCGCGCCCACTATACGCGGTGGACGGTCACCGCCGCGCCCAGGAACGCGCCGTAACGCTCCACGGCGGCGTCCACCGCCCCCTGCTCGCCGCGCGTCAGCGGGGCCAGGATGCGCAGCCGGACCGCGGCCCGTCCGCGCACGTCCGCGCGCCTCCAGTCGCCCACGAGCTGGCCGTCGATCACCAGCACGTGGGCGAACGTCGCGTCCGCGGGCAGGCGCCGGGGGAGGCGCGCCAGGCGCTGGCCGATCGCGCGGCGGTCCTTCAGCCCGATGAAGTACTCGTCGTAGTTCGGCAGCAGGAGCGCCCGCGGCGCGCGCACGCGCACCGCCGCGGGACGGTCGATCGAGAAGTACGCCTCGCCGTCGATCGTCTCGCGCTCGACCGCCCGGCCGAGCAGGTCCGCCGCGCGCAAGGCCTCGCGGATCGGCAGGCCCGACCACCAGGCGAGATCGCGCGCGGTGGCCGGCCCGCGCGTGGCGAAGTAGCGGCGGGCCAGCGCGCGCAGCGCCGCGTCCTTCGGCAGCGGCCGCGCGCGCTCCGGCACCCGCTCGTCGAGCAGCGCGTAGGTGAACTGCTTGCCGCGGCGCGGGCCGCTGCAGACCACGCCCTCGAGCTCCGCCTGCATCATCAGGTGGCCGAGGCGCTGGCCCTCCACCCGGCCGACGCCCGCGCGCCGGAGCGCCACCGCCAGCTCCGCCCGCGTCAGGTGCCGGCCGCCGCGCAGCGCACGCACCAGCGCGGCGTTGCTCCGGCGGAAGACCTCGAGGGTCAGCTCCAGGATGCGGTTGTAGTACGCCATCGCGCGCGACACGCGCGGCCCGGTGAGCGCGAGCATCCAGCGGATGTCGGCGGGCGTCACGAAGTGCCAGGTCGGCCGGAGCACGTGCGTGCGCAGGATGGCGCCGGCGTCGAAGGCGCGCTCGACGCCGGCGTCGGTGCCGCCGCGGATGCGCTGGCCGAGCGCCCATTTCGCGCCGTGGTAGTCCTGCGCCTGCATTGCGCCGAGCGCGGACACCACCGCGGCCGGCTCCAGGGGCGCCGGCCGGAGCAGGTGCTGCCGGGCCAGCCGCTCCCGGGCGATGCGCTCCAGGGCGTTCATGCGGGCAGGACCGTAATCGCGGCGGGACGAGCCGTCAACGTGATCCCGATCGTCCGGACACGGTGGGCCCACGGGAGGATCAGACCGGCGCTGCAGTGCCGTCGCCGCCTCGTCACCGCGCGGTCACGTCCCTGGCAGCAACTCACAATCGAAGGTTCGGACGCGGACCTGGTGGCCTCGCGATCCGCGGGCCGGGAGCTCCGTCATACGGTCGTCATACGGACGTCGTAAGGTCGCCCGCATGAAAGACACCCAGCTCAAGAAGCTCACCCGGGTCGTCCGCAAGCTGGCGGCGGAGGTGGCTGCGCTGCGCAAGCTCGTCCGCCGCGAGCTCCTGGCCAGGGACGGCAAGGGCGACGGTGGAGAGGGCAAGGCCAGACGCAAGAAGAAGGGTCGGAAGAAGGACGGCGACGGCCAGCCGCAGCCGCTGGCCCCGGGCGCCTGAGGCGAGGCGCGGCGTCGCCCGGTGGTGTCGCCTTGCCGCGTCACAACGCGCGGCGCTGGAACGATCGCACCGCCCAGGCCAGCACCACCACGGTGAATGCCCCCGCCCACCAGACGGCGAGCGCCGACGGCACCGAAGCCGGGGTGAACGGAGAGGCCCCGAGGTCGCGCGCCAGCGGCGGCTGCAGCTCCCAGGCCGCGCGGCGCCACAGCGAGTCCGGCGGGCTGATCAGGCTCGCGATCGTC
>DATBIZ010000466.1:0-3816 GCA_036556645.1 Vicinamibacteria bacterium
GCAGGCGCTGGAACGAGACCAGCCCGAACAGCACCACCGCCAGGGTGCACATGGACACGGTGACCGGGCGGCGGACGCTGAAGCCGATGGAGCGCATGTGCGGTCCCCGCGGCTAGAGGCTGGCGGCGGCCTTCGCCGGCGCGACCGTGATCGGCGAGAGGTCCTTGAGGCCGCCCTGGCCGGAGGTGATCACCGCCTCCCCGGCGGCGAGGCCTTCGCGGATCTCCAGGCGGTCGCCCTCTTCCAGGCCGATGCGGACCGGGCGCTTGCGCGCGACGTTGCCGTCCGCCACGAACAGGTAGGTCTCCTGAAGCTCGCGGATGACGGCCGGCCTCGGCACCAGCACCGCGCGCGGCCGCGTCTCGCGCAGCACCTCCACCGCGACGAACGCGCCGGGGCGCACGCTGGCCGGCGGGCGCACCGCCTCCACGGTCACCTTCACGGTGCCGGAGGCGGTGTCCACCACCGGGCTGATCTGGCGGATGCGGCCGGCGAAGCGCGTCTCCTCGCGCGCGCGCAGGGCCAGGCGCACGGGCTGGCCGACGGCCAGGTCGAGCACCTCGCGCTCGGGCAGGAAGATGCGCGCGACCAGCGGGTCGAAGTCGGCCAGCGTGAACAGCTCGTCGCCGGGCTTGACCTGCTGGCCGGTCTGGACCTTGCGGACGGTGATGCGGCCGCCGAACGGCGCGGCGACCGTGGTCTTGCGCAGGCGGTGGCGCGCCTCCTCGAGCTCGTGCGCGGCCAGGTCGCGGTCGAAGCGCAGCTTGTCCAGCTCCTGGGCGCTGATCAGGTTCGCCTTCGAGAGGCCCTCGCCGCGCGTCAGCGCGATGCCCGCGTTCTGCAGCGCGATCTGCGCCCTCTGCACCGCCAGCGTCGCGTCGGAGGGGTCGATCTGCACCAGCGTCTGGCCGCGCGCGACCGTGTCGCCCTCCTCGACCAGCAGCCGCTGCACCTTGCCCTCGGTCTCCGCCACCACCTTCACCTCGTCCTCGGCGACGAGGTTGGCGGTGGCCGAGGTGTAGGCGGAGATCGGGCCCAGCGCGGCCTTCTCCACCGCGACCGCGGCCGGCTCCTTCTCCTTCTTTCCGTCCTTGTCGGCCGCCGGCGACGAGGAGGCCTCCACCCGCGCCGGCCCCAGGCCGCCCCGCGCCTTCACGGCGGCGGCCACCGCGGCCGCCACCAGGACCACGGCCAGGCCCGCCCGCCAGGCCCACCGGCGCCGTCGCGAGCCGCGAGTGTCTTCGTCCATGCGTCCGCTCCTGTCGTGTCGGGTGAGCGCGATCACCAACGCGAACAACGCATCGGGAGGGAGCGCGGTTCCAGAGAATGGACCGGCAAGGCCAAGACGGGTCCTATCCAGCCGGTTGAACGTTTTGGGTTGAATTACGGCCGCCTCGTCCGTAGCATCGCGCGCATGCGAAACCGCCGCGCCGTGTTGAGCCTGCTCGCCGTCGCCATCGCCGCCGGGGGCTGCAAGGGACGCTTCGGCGGCCCCTCCAAGGACGAGGTCACCGCCGAGCTGCGCAAGGAGGCCGAGACCTTCAAGCAGAAGGGCGAGCAGTCCGATCCCGTGCTGCGCCTCAAGAGCACGTGGAACATCGAGGGCGTGGACGTGGTGGAGCAGGACAACGAGAACCGGCCCTACCGCGGGACCATCCGCTTCAAGATCGTCACCACGATGCGGGACCCGGACGGGACCGAGACCAACGACCGGCTCGACAAGCAGTTCAACTACGAATACGACGTGCGCGAGAAGCGCTGGCTGATCCTGTACACGCCGGCGCCGCCGGTCCGCCGCTGACCGTCGGACCTAGCGCGGCAGGCAGAGCCCGCCGAGGCCCCGGGCCTCGAAGAACGCGATCGCCTCCGGGTCGCGCCGCCGCTGTGAGACGACGTACGCCCCGCGCGCGGCGCCGCCGCACGCGTAGTACCCGACCGCTCCCCCGCCGACCGCCGCCCCACCCGCGCTGAAGCCGCCCACGGCGAGCGAGCCGATGGCGAGGCCGCCGACCGCGGCCAGCAGGCCCAGCGACAGGCCGCCGAAGCCGAGCACGCCGAGGGCCAGCCCGCCGATCGCGAGGAACCCGCGCGCGATCCCGCCGATCGCGATCACGCCGGTGGCGAAGTCGCCGAGGGCGACGACTCCGCGGGCGTGCCCCCGCAGCTCGCCGCGCGAGAGATCGGGACCGAGGGAGACGGCCAGGAGCGGCACGCCGCCCAGCGCCGCCGCCGACCGGTAGCGCACGCCGCCGCTGCGCCCGCGCAGGGACTGGATCTCGCGCTCGAGCTCGGCCACGCGCCGCTCGAGCTGCGCCGGATCGGGCATGTGGTCCTCCGCGGCGGGATTCTACTCCGGTGCGGCGGCGTACACGCGCACGGAGTCCCAGCGGCGGAGCCGCACCTCGCCCGCCGGGGCGCCGCGCACCTTGCTCACGTCGGCCACGCGGCACACGTGGACCTCGACCTTGCCGCGGCCGCCGCGCGCCTTGGAGTGCCACGCGGCCAGCGCCGCCGCGCGCTCGAGCACCTCGCGTGGAAGCGCGGGAAGGTCCTCGGGGTTGCGCACGACCACGTGGCTGCCCGGCACGCCCGCGGCCACGTGCAGCCAGAAGTCGCGCGGCTCCGCGACCTCGAAGGTCAGCGCGTCGTTGTCGGCGTCGCCCCTGCCCACCAGGACCTCGAAGCCGTCCAGGTTGAACGTCCGGAAGCCGCGGCCCTTGCTCCCCATGCGGGTGCTACAGTGCCCGTTCCTCGACGCGAAAGGCAAGGCCATGAGCGAGTTCGATCTGCCCCCGGAGGAGGTGCGCCGGCTGGGCGGGCTGGCCGCGGACGCGGTGGCGGCGCACCGCGCGGAGCTGACCAGCCGGCCCGTGTTCGGCAAGGTGGGCGCCCTGGCCGCGCTCTTCGACGAGCCGGTGCCCGAGGAGGGGCGGCCGATCGAGGAGATCGTCGCGTTCGTGCGCGAGCACGTGATGCCGCGGCCGATGGGCAACTCGCACCCGCGCTTCTTCGGCTTCATCAACGCGACCGCCGACCCGGTGGGCACGATCGCCGACTACATGGCCTCGGCGATGAACCCGAACTGCTGGGGCGGCGACCACGCCGCGATCCACGTGGAGCACCGCGTGATCGCCTGGCTCGCCCAGATGCTGGGGCTGCCCGCCGGCACCGAGGGCATCCTCGCCTCCGGCGGCTCCATGGCGAACTTCGTCGCGCTGGCCACCGCGCGGCGGGCGGTCGTGCCCGGCAACGTGCGCGAGGACGGGCTGGGGGGCGCGGGCCGGCCGCGGCTGGTCGTGTACGCGTCCGAGCAGGTGCACTCGTGCGTGGACAAGGCGGTGGACCTGCTCGGCATCGGCACGCGCCAGCTCCGCAAGATCGCCGTGGACGACGCGTTCCGCCTGCGCACGGACCGCCTGCGCGAGGCGATCGCCGCGGACCGGGCCGCGGGGCTGAGCCCGGCCATCGTGGTGGGCACGGCCGGCACCGTGAACACCGGGGCGATCGACCCGCTCGACGAGATCGCGGACCTCTGCGCGCGCGAGGGCCTGTGGTTCCACGTGGACGGCGCATACGGCGCCCTGGCCGCGATCGCGCCCGCGCTGCGCCCGCACTTCGCCGGCCTGGACCGCGCGCAGTCGCTCGCCGCCGACCCGCACAAGTGGCTCTACGTCCCCTACGAGGCCGGGGCGGCGCTGGTGCCCGAGAGAGGCCGCATGGCCGACGCGTTCCGCAAGTTCCCCGAGTACCTGGCCTCGGACCCCGAGAGCCCGTTCCCGGGGCCGGCCTGGTTCGCGGAGCGGGGGCCGGAGCTGT
>DATBIZ010000467.1:0-7553 GCA_036556645.1 Vicinamibacteria bacterium
TCCGCCCGGTGGGCTGGCCGCGCATGCGCTGGGCGTAGAAGCGGGGCATGCTCCCGTAGCAGGCCTCCCCGCGCGCCGCCCCCATGCAGGCCGCGCCCGCCTGCTCGGTCATCCCGAAACCGACCTGCTCGAAGCTCGCGCGGTAGACGCCGGCGCCCGCCGCGACGTAGGGCGCCACCGGAGCGCCCTTGTCCGCCAGGCTCAAGCGCGCGCCCCCGGAGAGGGTCCAGCTCTCCGCCCGCAGGCCGCGGTCGAGGTACGAGCCGGTCACCTCCAGGGACAGCCGGCCGGTGACGATGCGGTCCACCCCGACGCGCAGCGCCGCCCCGGTCTCGGACGACCCGGCCGAGAAGCCGAGGCCGAAGGACACGGTGGTGTCGCCGCGCGGCAGGCTCACCGGCTGCTCCTGCGCGCGGGCGACCAACGGCGCCGCCAACACGAGCGCCGCGGCGGCCGCGGCAACCAATGGCACCCTGGTCATGGTCTCCCCCTGCCTGGAAGGTCGTGTCCCGAGCCCGCCGGCGGCAGCGTCCCGTTGGCCCAGCCGGGTGATGCCGACGGCTCAACCGAGGAGCAAGCCCGTGCCCGCCGCCAGCCCCAGCAGCAGGAACGACAGCAGCGTCCAGGCCTGGGCGGGCACCACGCGCGCGGTGTTCTCGCCCTCGGCCGCGAGGCGCCGGGCGGCGGCGGCCGCCGGCACCAGCCCCGCCATCCCCAGCAGGACCGGGGCGGGGACGCCGAACGCCGGCAGCAGCAGCACCGAGGTGAACGTGGCCGCGACGAGCCCGGCGAACACCCGGCCGGCGCGCGGGCGGCCCAGACGCACGACCAGCGTGCGCTTGCCCGACGCGCGGTCGGCGGCGTAGTCCGGGAACTCGTTGATGTACAGGAAGGCGCCGATGGCGAGCCCGAGCGGCACCGCGGTCAGCACCACTTGTCGCGACACGGCGCCGCGCTGCACCAGGTACACGCCGGCCGCGATCAGCGGGCCGTAGCACGCGGCCACCGCCAGCTCGCCCAGGCCGCGGTACGCGAGCCTCAGCGGCGGCGCATGGTAGAACCAGGCGCAGGCCGCCCCGATGAGCGCGAGGCCGATCACGCGCGGCTCGCGCGACACCGCGATCGAGATCCCGGTGGCCGCGGCCAGCCCGTACGCGATCGCGGCCACAACCCAGGTCTGACGCCGCGTCAGCAGCCCGTCCACCATCACGCGCTTGCCGCCCGAGAACGGGCTGCGGTCCTCGGGCGCGACCGCGCGGTCGGTGCCGGAGTCGAAGTCGAACACCTCGCCGGAGGCGTTCTTGGCGACCTCGACGAAGAAGATGCCGGCCACGGTCGCGGCGAGCCAGCCCCAGGCGAGCGGCCCGTCCGCGGCGGCCGCCGCCGCGCCCAGGAACAGCGAGGCCGCGGAGGCGAGCGTGATCTTCGGGTCCGCGAGCCTCCACACCCCGGCGCGCAGGTCGCTCATGCCGTCCTCCCGTCCACCGCGGCACGCTCGTTGCTCTGGTCGCAGGCGGGACCATGGCTCCGGCGACGAACCAGCAGGTGGCCGACAAGCTGCTCGAGTGCGCGGTGCTGCTCGAGCAGCAGGCAGCGAGCCCGTTCCGCGTGCGCGCCTACCGGCGCGCCGCCGCCGCGCTGGAGCGGAGCGCGGAAGACGTCCACGCGCTGCTGAGGCGCGAGGGCCGCGCCGGCCTCCAGCGGCTGCCCGGGATCGGCCCCTCGATCGCGGCGGCCATCGAGGAGATGCTGCGCACGGGCCGCTGGAGCCAGCTCCACCGGCTGCGCGGCACGCTGGACCCGCCGCGCCTGTTCCGCGCCGTCCCCGGCCTGGGGCCGGTGCTGGCGGCGCGCCTCCACGACCGGTTGCAGGTGGACACGCTCGAGGCGCTCGAGGTCGCGGCGCACGACGGCCGCCTCGCCGACGTGCCGGGCGTGGGCGAGCGCCGGGCGGCCGTCATCCGGGCGGGGCTGCAGGCTCTGCTCGGGCGGCCCCGCGCCGCACCGCGGGGTCCGCGGCGGGAGCCGCCCGTCGCGCTGCTGCTCGACGTGGACGCCGAATACCGCCGCCGGGCCGCGCGCGGCGACCTGCCGCGCATCGCCCCGCGCCGCTTCAACCCCGCGGGCGAGGCCTGGCTGCCCGTGCTGCACACCGAACGCGGGCGGTGGCGGTTCACCGCGCTGTTCTCCAACACGGCGCGCGCCCACGACCTCGGCCGCACCCGCGACTGGGTCGTCGTCTACTTCCAGCGGGGGAGCGGGCCCGAGGGGCAGCGCACGGTGGTGACGGAGAGGCACGGGACGCTCCTGGGCCGCCGCGTGGTGCGCGGACGCGAGGCCGACTGCGCCGCGCTCCCGGCTCACGCCGCGGCCTCCTAGCTCAACGCCGTCCGGCGGCGGCGACCGGCCGCTCGGCGGCCCGCAGGGCCGGGATCGCCAGCACCGCGCACGGCGCCTTGCGGACCACGTGGTGCGTGGTCGAGCCGAACAGCATCAAGTCGAGCGCGTTGCGGCCGTGCACGCCGACCACGATGAGCTGGGCCTCGCGCTCGCGCGCGAGCCGCATGATCTCGTCGGCGGGGTGCCCGAACGCCACCACCTCCTCCGTCGTGCACCACTCGCGCGCCCCCGCCGGGACCGCGTCGCGCAGCGCACGCTCGGCGTCGCGTGCGAGGTCCGCGGTGAGCCGGCTGACGTTGACCGGCAGGCCCGACGTGGTCGCGGCCAGCGTCGGCCCTTCCATCACGTGGGCCAGGATCAGCACGCCCTGCGCTTCCTCGGCCAGCGACAGCGCGAAGCCGAGCGCGTGCTCGGCCGCCGGCGAGAAGTCGGTGGCGTAGAGGATGCGCTTGAACGGCGCCGGACCGGACGTCGCCCGCTCCTCGTGCGGGATGGTGAGCACCGGGCAGGGCGCCTTGCGCAGCACGGACTCGGTCACGGACCCGAGCACCAGGCGCTCCAGCCCCCCCTGGCCGTGCGTGCCCATCACCAGCAGGTCCGCGGGCAGCTCCCGGGCCAGCTCGAGGATGCGGGTGGGCACCGGGCCCTCGCGCAGCACGGTGTCGCAGACGAGGCCGGCCTGGCGCGCGGGAGCGACGAAGGTCCGCAGGTCCTGCTCGAGCCGCGTGCGCGCGCCCTCGTTGGCGAGCGGCGGCAGCGCGTAGGGGAACATCCCGTCCACCGGCACCGCGGCCGGCACCACGTGCAGCGCGGTCAGCGGGGCGTCGTACCAGCGCGCCAGCGGCACCGCCTGGTGCAGCGCGCGCTGGGCGAACTCCGAGAAATCCGTGGGGCAGAGGATGCGGCGGATCTGGATCATGTTTGCCTCCACGCCGGGTCGCCGATCCCGGCGATATGGGCCGCGGCCAGGCGGCCGACGTGCCCGGCGACGTCCCCGTTCCCCGTGACCTCGAGCATGAACACGCCGGCGTAGCCGATCCGCTCCAGCGTGGCGCGCACGCGCCCCCAGTCGATGATCCCGTCGCCGGGCGGCAGGTGGTCGTCGGTGTGGCCGCGGTTGTCGCTGGCCTGCACGTGCACGAGCCGGCCGCGCAGCGCCTCCAGCGCCTCGAAGAGGAACCCGCCCAGGGAGCAGTGCGAGGTGTCCACGCACACGCCGAGCCCCTCTTGGGGCAGGCGCTCGAGCAGCCACGCGAAGTCGTCCGGCTGGCCGCCCAGCAGGTGCGGCAGCGGCGTCTCCACGACCAGGGTGAGCCCGCGGCCGCGGCACGCCTGCCAGACGCGCGTCAGGCCCTCCACGCTCAGCCGCAGGCGCGCCTCGCGCTCCCAGACCCAGCGCTGGTCCTCGCCGCCGGGATGGATCACGTAGAGGCCGGCGGGGTTGAGCAGGCACAACACGTCGGCGGCGCGCTGCAGGCGGACGAGCGCCTGCTCGCGTTGCGCCAGGTCGGGGCTGGTGAGGTTCACGTCGTGGCCGAACGGCGCGTGCAGCGAGTGCACGCGCAGGCCGAGGTCGCCCACGCGCTCCTTCAGCGCGCGGAGGCGAGGGGCGTCGTCGAGGTCCAGGTGCGAGGGGGCGGTGGACACCTCGAGCACGCGGAAGCCGGCCTCGGCCACCACGGGCAGCACCTGCTCGATCGGGTGGCGGTACGCGATGCCGGTGGACAGGCCGCAAGGCCAGGTGGCCGTCATGCGCTCGGATCCACCTGCTGGAGAGCAATCGCTGTTCCGGCCGCGGCGGCGCGGCCGCGCGCCAAACCCGCGCCTTCGCGCCGCGCGACGGCGATCCGGCCGACGTCCACCGCAACCGCTGCGCGGGCCGGGATGGCCGGCGCAAGCGCTGCGCGCGCCTCTCATCCGGGTCCGCGCAAGCGCCGCACCGGCGAGGCCCGGTCGTGGCGCGCTTTCTGCACCGCTCGAGGTGGTCGGTCAGTGCGCCGAGGGCGCGCGGACGCCACGAGGAGGTCGAGATGGCCGCAATGAAGCACGTGTTCCCCGTGATGCTGCTCGCGGCGGCCGGAGCCGCCCTCTCCGCGACCGCGCAGCAGACCGTGGAGGCGCCGTTCGTCTCGGAGGGCGGCGACGCGCTGTTCCGGACGTATTGCTCGAGCTGCCACGGCCGCGCCGGGAAGGGCGACGGCCCGATCAGCCAGCACCTGCGCACGGTCCCCCCGGACCTCACGCAGTTCGCCGCCCGCGCCGGCGGGAAGTTCGACGAGGAGAAGGTCTTCAAGATCATCGACGGCCGCAAGCCGGTCTCCGGTCACGGCGGCTCGGACATGCCGGTGTGGGGCGACGCGTTCAAGCAGTCCGGCCAGGGCCGCGGCACCGACGAGGCCGTCAAGGCGCGCATCGTCGCGCTCGTCGAGCACCTGCGCGCGATCCAGGCGCAGCAGGCGGGCGGAAAGCCGCCTCAGCCGGCCGCGCCGGTCCGCTAGCCGCTACTCCGCCGCGGCGGCGGCGGAGAGCGCGCGATCGATCGCCGCGGCCGCGCGACGGCCGTCGCGCATGGCCAGGATCACGGTCGCGCCACCGCGCGAGAGGTCGCCGCCCGCGAACACGCGCGGCCGGCTCGTGGCCTGCTCCGCATCCACGGCCACGACGCCGTGGCGGCCGGTGAGCAGGCCGGGCGTCGTGGCCTGGACGATCGGGTTCGGCTTCTGTCCGATCGCCTCGATCACCGCCTGCACCTCGATCACGCGCCCGGAACCCGGCACCGGGATCGGCTGCCGGCGGCCGGACCTGTCGGGATCGCCCAGCGTCATCTCCTGGCACTCGAGGCCGGCCACCATCCCTTCCGCGTCGCCGAGGACGCGCACCGGGCTGGTGAGGAACAGGAACTCCACGCCCTCCTCCTCGGCGTGGCGGACCTCCTCCGCGCGCGCGGGCATCTCCGCGCGCGACCGCCGATAGACCAGCAGCGCACGCTCGGCGCCCAGCCGGCGCGCGGTGCGCACCGCGTCGAGCGCGGTGTTGCCTCCGCCGATCACCGCCACCGCGCGCGGCGCCACCACGGGCGTGTCGTGCTCGGGAAACCGGTGCGCCGCCATCAGGTTCACGCGGGTCAGGAACTCGTTCGCGGAGAGGACGCCGGCCAGGGTCTCGCCCGGGATGCCGAGGAAGAGCGGCGTGCCGGCGCCCGTGGCCAGGAAGACGGCCTGGAAGCCCCACTCGCCCATCAGCTCGTCGAGCGTGGCCGTGCGGCCGACCAGGAAGTTGGTGCGCCGCTCGACGCCGAGCGCGTCGAGCAGCCGCAGCTCGCGGTCGAGCACGTGTTTGGGCAGGCGGAACTCCGGGATGCCGTAGCGCAGCACGCCTCCGAGCGCGTGCAGCGCCTCGAACACGGTCACCGCATACCCCTTCCGAGCCAGCTCGGCCGCGCAGGTGATCCCCGCCGGTCCGGAGCCGACCACGGCCACCCGCGGCCCCCGCGTGCGCGCGAACGGGCGTTCCCAGACCGGCCGGTGCGCCGCCTCCCAGTCGGCCACGTAGCGCTCCAGCAACCCGATCGCCACCGGCGCGAACCGGCGTCCCAGCGTGCACTCGGCCTCGCACTGCGACTCCTGCGGGCACACCCGGCCGCAAACCGCGGGCAGCGCGTTGGCCTCGCGGATCCGCTCCGCGGCGGCGGCCAGCTCGCCGCGGACCACGTGACGGATGAAGCCGCGCACGTCCACGCCGACCGGGCAACCGCGCGTGCACACCGGGTCGCGGCATTCCAGGCAGCGGGAGGCCTCGACGAGCGCCGTCCGCTCGTCCAGCCCGCCCGACACCTCGTCGAAGGTGGACCGGCGCCCCTCGGGGTGCGCCTCGGCCGGGTGCTGGCGCGGGATCTTGACCCGGTCCCGTGGCCGCGGCGCGTTCACGCGGCCGTTCTCACGCGCCGGGCGCGCCACCCGCGCGCCAGCGCTCGTCGGCGTGGCGCTCCTGCGCCGTGTAGGCGCGGTTGCGCCGCATCAGCTCCTCGAAGTCCACCTCGTGGGCGTCGAACTCCGGGCCGTCCACGCAGGCGAACCGCAGGTGCCCCGCGACCGTCACCCGGCAGCCGCCGCACATGCCGGTGCCGTCGAGCATGATCGGGTTCAGGCTGACGTAGGTCCTGACGCCCAGCGGCCGCGTGGCCTCGGCCACCGCGCGCATCATCGGCAGGGGTCCCACGGCGTAGACCGCGTCGAGGCCCTCCGCCGTCCCGAGCAGGTCGTGCAAGGGGCCGGTGACCAGGCCGCGCCGGCCGCGGCTGCCGTCCTCGGTGGCCACGGTCAGCGTGGCCGAGCAGCCGGCCAGCTCGCGCTCCAGGATGAGCAGGTCGGCGCGCCGCGCCCCCACGATCGTGTGCAGCGAGTTGTCCGCGCCGGCGAGGGCGCGCGCGATCGGCAGCAGCTCGGCGGCGCCGACCCCGCCCGCCACGCACGCCACGCGCCCGTACCGCTCGATCGGCGTGGGATGGCCGAGCGGTCCCAGCACGTCGAGGATCGCCTCGCCCGCGGCCAGCGAGCAGAGATGGCGCGTGGTCTTGCCCACCGCCTGCACGATCAGCGTCACCGAGCCGTCGCCGAACGCCTCCACCACGGTGAGCGGGATGCGCTCGCCGCCCTCGCACAGGCGCACGATCACGAACTGGCCGGGGCGCCAGGCGCGCGCCACGAGCGGGGCCTGGACGCGGAACCGGGTGAGGCCCGTCCCCAGGGGGACGGCATCGCGGATGGGGAACACGGGGACTATTCGTCCCCGTCCTCCTTGATGCATTGGCGCGGGCAGACCGCCATCGCGTCCCACACCGCGCGCTCCTCGATCACGCCCACCGGCTGCGCCGCGATCGCGTAGTAGGTCCCGTCCCAGGCGGGCGCGAACACGTCGGGCGCGTACTCCTCGCACAGGCCGCAGGCGTCGCACTCGTCGGTGACGTAGTAGCGGCCCCAGGCGTTCGCGCGCAACCTCTCGCCACTCGGCATCATGCGGCCTCCTTCATCTCGGGGGGATCGCTCGGGCCGCTGGCCAACTTCGGCTCCGATGGCCCTCGCGCTCCCCCCGAACCCCCCTGCGCTCACGCCGCCGTGCTGCGCGCGGCGCCGCTCGCTCGTCTCGGGGGGATC
>DATBIZ010000468.1:0-18606 GCA_036556645.1 Vicinamibacteria bacterium
GACCGGGATCGTGACCACCACGCGCCGCTCGCCACCCGCGGCCGGCGCGTCTTCGACCTGGGGCGGTCCGACGCGCGCGGTGAGGTGGCCGCGGTCGCGCAGCACGGCGCAGAGCCGGCGGTGGTCTTCCGCCCAGCGCGCGGGGTCGTACCGCGCCGCGGCGTCCGCGCGTCCGCCCCGCTCGCGGCGGGTGACCATCGCGTCGCGGAGGCGGTCCGCGTCCACCGCGTCGTTGCCGGTGAAGCGGATGTCGGCCACGCGTGGCGCGGACGGCGGCGCGGCCGGCGTGGCCGCGGGTGAGGACTGCAAGGCCGACTCGGACGGCCAGTCCGTCGGGCACTCCTGGGCCGCCGCGGTCGGAGCGGCCAGGGCGATCACGCCGGCGGCGGCCAGCCCGCGGAGCACCATAAAGAAGGAGTGTAGAAGCCGCGCGGCCCCGCTTGTAAGCACGTCAGGCGGACCTCCCGTCCGGCAGCGCCGGGGCCGGGCTCCCGGCGCAACTGCCGCCCGCTCCGTCACTTGTACATGCGACACACCCGCCGCCGGTGGGCACGGGGCTTGCCTATACAACCTGACGGCTGGACCTGTCGGCCGAAGGGCCGCGTCCGTGCCTATCTTTGGGACAAAACGGAGGTTCTTTTCATGAAGTTGACTGCATTCAAGGGCGCCGCGCTCGCCTCGGCGGCCGTCCTGCTCGGCGCCGCCGCCGCGACGGCTGAAGACAAGGTGGCGGGGTCGATCTCCGCCGGGAAGCTGGCGAAGGACGCGAAGGACTATTACGGGCGCACGGTCACCGTGCAGGCGGAGGTCGAGGACGTTCTCGGCGGCAACATGTTCACGCTGGACGAGGACGCGATCCTCGCCGGCTCGGACGTGCTCGTGCTCGTGCCGGGCGGCGTCACCGGGACGCTCAGCCACGACCAGAAGGTCGTGGTGACGGGCGAGGTGCGGCCGTTCGTGGAAGCCGACCTGGACCGCGACTTCGACTTCTTCGACGACGGCAAGCTCGTCGACGTGAAGACCAAGGTGGACTGGAAGACGCGGCCGGTGATCGTGGCGCACTCGATCCGCTCGGCCTCGGGCGCGACGCTGATGTCCGAGACGGCGCGGACGACCACGACCGCCGCCTCCACGCACGACCACGGCGCGATGGCGACGCACACCGGCACGGCGACCCTCACGCCGATCTCCGCCGGCAAGCTCGCCCGTGACGCCCGCAACTACTACGGGCAGACCGTCAGCGTGAAGGCCGAGGTCGAGGACGTGCTCGGCGCGAACATGTTCACGCTGGACGAGGACTCGATCCTCGCCGGCTCGGACGTGCTCGTGCTGGTGCCGCGCGGCCTCGCGGGCACGCTGTCGCACGACCAGAAGGTCATCGTGACCGGCAAGGTGCGCCAGTTCGTGGAGGCCGACCTGGACCGCGACTACGACTGGTTCGACAACGGCAAGCTCGTCGAGGTCAAGACCAAGGTGGACTGGAAGACGCGGCCGGTGCTCGTGGCGGACGCGATCCGCACCGAGTCCGGCACCGAGATCGCGCTGCGGTAACGGCGCGCTCGTCGCCCGTCTCGTACCGGCCGGTGGATTCCCCACCGGCCGTTTTCATTTCCGGGCCATCGCCGGCGCGGCGCGGCCCAGCGTCGCGTGCGCCTGCACGAACCCTCCGCTGGCCAGCGCCGCGTTGATCGAGACCTCGCCGGCCAGCACGAGCGCGGCGGCGATCTCGGCCAGGCGCGGGGCCGCGCCGTCGCCCACGCAGCCGAGCAGCCCGAGGCACTCCCGCGCGGTCGGGGTCCCGGTGCCTCCACCGACCGTGCCCACGATCAGGTTCGGCAGGCAGACCGACGCGTACAACCCCCCCGCGTGCGCCTCGAAGCGCGAGGTGCCCACCGCCGCCTCCGCCACGCAGGCCACGTCCTGGCCGCAGGCGATGAACAGCGCGGTCAGCCCGTTCGCGAACTGCCCCTGCGCGCCGATCGTGCCGGCCTGCGCCGCCGCCACCAGCGCGTCGGCTCCGCACGCCGCCATCGCCTCCGGCGTGGTGTGCAGGTGCTCCTCCACCACCGCGCGCGGCACCTCCACCTCGGCGATCACGCGGTGGCCGCGCACGTGCTGGTAGGCGAGGACCGACGCCTTCTTGTCGCCGGACAGGTTGCTCTCCACGGTCCAGGAGCGCGGCTTCACCGGTGCGCTCGCCGCCAGGTACGCGGCCAGCGCGTCGGTGGCGATCGTCACCATGTTCTGGCCGGCGGCGTCGCCGGTCGTGAAGTCGCAGAGCAGGTACACGAGGTTGCCGTCCCAGTGCACGCGGAGGTCCTCGAGCCGGCCGTGGCGCGTGGTCTCCGCGACGCGGGCCTGCAGCACGGGGAACGAGTCGAGGGCCCACGCGATGAAGCCGCCCGCGTCCACCAGGCCCTCGAACCGGAACACCGGCGCGCGCGTGACGCGCTGGAGCAGGCACAGCGCCCGCGCCCCGCCGCTGCGGCCCAGGACACCCGCCCCGCGGGCGTGCGACGCCACCAGCGCGCCCTCGGTGGTGGCGAGCGGCACGTAGAAGTCGCCGTGGGCGTGCAGGCCGTTGATGCGCAGCGGCCCGATCACCCCCAGCGGCACCTGGGCCAGCCCGACGAAGTTCTCCACGTTGCCCGCGAAGCCTCCCGCCGGCACCTCGGCGTGCTCGCCGGCCAGCACGCGCAGGCTCGCCCCGCGCGACGCGAGCAGCGCCAGCCGCTGCGCGCGCGCCGAGCGTCCGTCGCGGTCGCGCGGGACCGGCGGCGGCAGCGGCTCGGCCGCGGGCGGCCGGGCGGCCAGGCGCGCGGCGAAGCCGCCCGCGGTCTGCACGCGGATCGCCTCCAGGCGCTCACGCGCGATGGTGCGCGAGATCGGCATGGCTCCTCCTCCCGCCGGCGGCGCGCCCCACGGCCTCGCCCATGCGCAGGTAGCACTCCAGGTCCCACCGCGTGAGGGCGCAGATCTCGGCGTCGAGGCGCACCGCTCCCGGCGGGAAGAGCAGCACGACCGTGGAGCCGCCGAGCTCGAAGACCCCCTTCGGCTCGCCCTTGGCCACCCGCACCCCGGGCCGGAACCGCTGGCGGATCGAGCCGACGGTGAGCGCGCCGATCTCCACCAGCGCCATGCGCCCGAAGTGGTCGGAGTCGAACACGGTCACCATGCGGTGGTTCTCGGCGTAGAAGGGCACGAGCCTGGCGGCGGAGTACGGGCCGCCGGCGTGGTAGCGGCCGCGGACGGTCCGGGGCGGGCCGGGGACGCCGGAGTCGGGGAAGTGGAAGTGGTGATAGTCGGCGAGACCGAGCCGTGACACCAGCATCGAGCCCCCGGCGAAGGCCGCGGCCAGCGCGCCGTCCTGGAGCAGCGCTTCGAGGCCGAAGGTGGCGCGCTTGATCCGGAAGGTGGCGCCGGCCTCGACGCGCGCGTAGGCCAGCACCTTGCCGTCGGCGGGCGCGACGCAGACGCCGGGCTCGGCGCACACCGGGCGGCGCCCGGGGCGCAGGCGGCGCGTGAAGAACTCCGCGAAGCTCGCGAAGGCCTCGACGGGCGTGGCCGACTCCGACAGGTCGATGCCCATCTCCTCGGCGAAGCCGGCGATCCGCCGCCGGCTCCACCGCGTGCGCTGCCACGCCGCCCACGCGCGCGAGGGCCACGCCGTGCCCACGAGCAGCGGAGCGAGCAGGCCGCCGGACCTCGTGTTGTAGAGCCAGCGGAGGAACCCGCGCGCATACACCCTCTCGTCGCGCCAGCGGCGGAGCCCGCGGTCGTAGTACACGAGCGAAGGCCCCGTGCTCACGACGCGAGCTCGAACAGCGCGTACTCGCGCCGGCGGTCCGCGGCGTGGCGGCCGTAGAGCCGGCGCACCGGGTTGCCGCGCGCGACCAGCGAGGCGACGACCGCGTCGCAGCGCTCCGCGCGGACGAGGCCGAGGGTGTGGTGGAACACGGCCCGCGCCACGCCGCTGTGCCGCGCGGCCTCGGACGGCGTGATCCCGCCCAGGTGCAGGAGCAGCCGGCGCGCCGTCCTCCGCCTCCAGAGGAAGCGCAGGCGGCTCACCCACGAGCCGCGCCCGCGCATCGCGCGCACCGCGTCCGCCACGTCCACGAGCACCGCGACGAAGCCCGCCGGCGTGCCCCTCTCGTCGAACAGGAACGTCGAGCAGCGCGGGTGGAGCACGTGGCGCCCCAGGCTCATCAGCGCGCGGAACTCGGCGAGCGCGATCGGCGTGTAGCCCGGGAACCCGGCGAAGGACTCCGTGAGCACGCGGTGCAGCAGCGGCAGGCGCTCGCGGAAGGGACGGAGCCCGAACGTCTCGATGCGGTAGCCGCGCGCCTCGAAGTCGCGCCACGGCGGCCCGGACGGCGAGCCCAGCTCGGACTCGGGCAGCGCGCCCGGCAGCTCGAACGAGTTCCAGCGCCGGCACTCCGCGAAGCCGAAGCGCGCGAAGAGCTCCGGGTAATACGGCGGGTTGCCGGGCTCGCCGTAGAACCGCTCGCGCTCGAAGCCGCGCGTCAGCAGCCGGTAGCCGTGCCAGATGTCGAAGTTGAGCGGCCCGCGCACGCGCCGGACGCGGTGCGCGTCCCGGAGCCAGGAGACCGCGGCGCCGAGCACCTCGGCCGCCGCCGCGTAGTCGTCCTCGGCCTCGAACAGGCCGACGGCCCCGACCGGCGCGCCTTCCTCGAGCGGCGCGGACCCGTCCACCGACGCGACCACGCGCGCGCGCACGCGGCCGCCGGCCACGGCGAGGAAGCGTCGGTGCTCGTTGCCGGGACGTCGGTGGAAGGCGAAGCCCGGGGCGAGCAGCGCGTGGACCTCGCCGCGCAGGGGCGGCACCCACGCCCGGTCGTGGCGGTGGAGGGCGTACGGGAACTCGACGAACCGCTCCGTCGGCTCGGTCTCGAAGGTGAAGCTGGTCAGGCCCATCGCACGTCTCCGGTGCCGCCGTCGATCGTCACCGGCGCGCCGTCGGGGATCAGGCCGGTCGCGCCGTCCACGCCGACCACGGTGGGGATGCCGAGCTCGCGCCCGATGATCGCGGTGTGCGAGAGCACGCTGCCGCGCTCCACCACGATGCCCGCCGACGACATCATCAGGAAGACCCAGCCCGGGTCCGTCGAGGCGGCGACCAGCACGCGGTCCGCCCCGCCCGTGGCGTGCTCGGGATCGCGCACCACGGCCGCCGGTCCGGCCGCCTGCCCGCCCGCGCAGCCGGTGCCCCGCAGCGACGTGCGCTCCGTCGTCGCGGCCGGCGCGCGCGCCGGCGGAGCCGCGCGGCCCGGGACGCCGGACGTCTCGAAGCGGCTCGGCGCGGCCGCGGCGGCGTGGCCGTCGTATTCGCGCCGGCGCAGCGCCACCAGCGCCGCCACGTCGCGCGTGGCGCCCGTGCCCTGCGCGAGGTCGAACAGCTCCTCCACGGTCAGGTAGTGGACGTCGGCCGGCGAGGCCAGCACGCCCTGCTCGTGCAGCAGCCGGCCCAGCCGCCGGAAGAGCCGCCGCACCAGGCCGAACAGGCGGGTGCGCGCCAGGCGCATGTCCTCGCGGCAACGGATCGCGTCCCGCGCCCGGTCGAGCACGAACCCGAAGACCGCTCGGCGCAGAAGGCCGCGCACGGCGTCGCGCCGGAGCTGCGCCGCGCGGAGCACCACCGCCCGGCGCTGCCGCTCGAGGTCCGCACCCGTCGTGCCGGCGCGCAGGGAGTGCTTGACCAGGCCGACCAGCCGCTCCGGCGCCTCCGCGAACGTGACCGTGTCCAGCTTCAGCTCCGCGACGCTGCGGTCTCCGAAGGCGCGCAGGTGCGCCCGGAAGGCCTCGCGCAGGCGGCTCCAGCGCGGATCGCGGTCCAGGGCCGCCCAGATCGCGGCATCGTCGTCGCGGGCGAAGAGCGCCCGGCCGGCCGGGTCGGCGCGGACGGCATCGGTCAGCGCGAGCAGCGATCGGACCGGCGCGACGCTCTCCACGCTCTCGGGGCCGGAGACCAGCGCGCCGGCCGCCTCGGGGCCGACGCCCGAGGTCCAGCGCTCGAGCAGGCGGCCGAGCCAAGCGTGGTACTTGAGCGCGCAGAAGTCGTTCTGGATCGTCAGGTGCCAGAAGCGGCCGGCGTCCTCCTCGAGCGCGCGGAAGGCGGCCAGCACCTCGTCCGCGGTCGTCTCGTGGCCGCCCGCGCCGGCGTGCCGCGCGAGCAGCGCGTCGAACGCGGCGAAGAAGCGGCGCCGCAGCGACCGCACGCGCAGCAGCATCGTGGCCGCCGCCAGCAGGGCTCCGGCGCGGGCGACCCGGCCGGGTCCGCCGGCCTCCACGGCGGGTGGCGCCGTCGAGCCCGGCGCGACGCCGATCAGGCGGTCCCACGACTCCCGATACCGGTCGGCGCCCGGCAGGTAGCGGAACATCTGGTACCAGGCGATCAGGTTGTAGTAGACGCGCCCGCCCAGCAGGCCGATCAGGCCGTCGAAGACCGAGGCCGGCGGCGCCTGCCCCCCCAGCGGCAGGAAGCGGCGCGCCACGCGCGAGAAGGTCCGCCGGTACGCGCGGCGGGCGAAGCTGAACGTCAGCGGCAGGGTCAGCCCCGGATAGCTCTCCACGACGTTGGCGTTGTCCCAGACCCGACGCGGTCCCGCGCCGGCGGCCGAGACCGTCGTGATCGGCCTCGCCTGCAGCACGAAGAGCCGGCCGCGCCAGTCGTAGGCCCATTCGACGTCCTGCGGACCGCCCAGCGCACGCTCCAGCGCGCGCCCGAGGTCGCGAAGCGCGCGCACCTGGCGAGAGCGCAGGACCGGACGGCGGCCCCTCCGCTCCGGCACGGGCTCCAGCCGCGTTCCGCCCCGGCGCGCGTCGGCCCGCGCCATGCGCGTGCGCTTCACGGGCACGTCCCGCGCGATCGCGTCGTCGTCCCAACCGATGCGGTAGGTGTCCGACTCCACGGCATCGGTCACCACGCCCTGGCCGAGCCCGAGCCCGGCGGTGATCACGGCGCGGCGCACGCCATCGGCGGGGTCGCGCGTGAAGAGCACGCCCGCGCAGGACGCCTGCACCATCTCCTGGACGACGACGGCCGTCGCCGCCGCTTCGGCCGCGAGGCCCCTGCGCTCGCGGTAGAGCCGCGCGCGCTCGGAGAGAGCCGACGCCCACACGCGCCGGATCGCCTCGCCCACTTCCTCCCGGGGGACGTTCAGCTCCGATTCGAGCACGCCCGCGAACGAGTGCCGGCCGGAGTCCTCCGCGGCCGCGGACGAGCGGACCGCGAAGAGACGCCCCTCCGGGAGCCGCGCGCGGATCGCCGCCGCCAGCGCGGATGGCAGCGGCCACGCCGAGACGGGCGCGCCGGCGCGGCGCGCCTGGTCGAAGACGGCGCGCGGGACGACCCAGAACCGCGGGACGCGCAGTCCCAGCCGCCGGAGCGCCAGGAGGTTCGCGGCCTTGCCGCCGACCGCGCGCCGGTCGCCCGCCTCGAGCGCGTCGCAGGAGAGCAGCACGGGGTCCCTCACGCCACCAGGCCCGCGAGCAGCACGCTCAGCAGGAACACCTCGGCGAACGGACGCAGGCGGGACGAGCGGGCGTCGGGACGCAGCAGGAAGCGCGCGTGCGCGGCCTGCGCCAGGAGCCACCCGCCGCCGATGCAGAACAGCGCGGCCACGTGCAGGCCGTGACGGCGGGTCAGCACGACGGCGAGGAGCAGCGCCAGCGTCTGGGCCGCCGCCACCACCGAGACGGCGCCGGCCCGGCCCAGCACCCGCGAGTAGGTGACGTAGGCGTTCTCCTCCTCCGCCGCGCGGATCTTGCGGGCGATCTCCCAGGCGAAGGCGGGGGCCCAGAAGAGAACGACGACCGCGGCCAGGGCGGCCCCCTCCACCTCCCCCACGCGCCGGCCGCGCGCGGCCGCCGCCAGCACCGCCAGGTGGACGAGCAGCACCGCGATCACCGGGTTGTGCGTGGCCAGCGTGAGCAGCAGCCGGGGCCGCATGCGCCCGGGCACGAAGAACCAGCGGAACATCAGCCCCGCGTACCCGAGCACGCCCAGCGCGCTCCAGAGCGCCAGCCCGCGGCCCAGGTGCGCGGCCACGAACGCGGCGCTGACCAGGGCCAGCGACACGCGGATGTCCGACACGAGCACGCGCCCCGAGGGCAGCGGGCGGTCCGCGAAGAGCGCGCGGTCCACGTCCTGGTCCTTCAGCTCGTCCATCAGGCGCAGCACGAGCATCGTCGCGAGCGCGCTCCCGGCGCCCAGGGCGAGGTCCGCGAGCCCGGGCCCGGTGGGCCAACCGTGCAGGCGGGCGAGCAGGCGCGCGAAGGCGGCGTACAGGAGCAGCGCCAGGCCCAGCCGCGGCGGGAGCGGGAACATCTCGCGCAGGTACGCGCGCACGCGCCGTACGAACCCGGCGATCGGGCGGCCGGCCTCGGCGCGGGCGGCAGGCCCGAGCCCCCACGGCACGCGCGCCGCGTCACGCACCGGCGCCTCGCAGCAGCAGCAGCGTGCCGACGGGCACGAGCACGTTGTCGCTCCCGGCGGGCGCAGCCGCCTCCACCGCGGCCAGCAGCCCGCCCATCACGCCGGCCCAGACCACCACCGACGGCAAGCTCAGCGGGGTCGTGAGGGCGAGCCCGGCCGCGATCGTGACCGACGCCGCCCCGAAGAACGCGAGCGAGCCCTCGACGCTCTTGCAGCCGTCGCCGACCCGGTAGAGGTGCCGGCCATAGGCCCGTCCCACCAGCGCCGCCGCCGGGTCGGCCAGCGTGAGCACCAGCACCGCCAGCACGTAGTGCGCCGGCCGTTCCGCCGCCAGGAAGACGATGGCGACCGCCACCGGGAACCACACCGCACCCGCGGTGCGGCGGCCGACCGCGTGGACCGCGGCCAGACGCCGCCAGGACCGGCCCCCGCCGAGCAGGACCGCGAACAGCGCGCAGAGCGCCAGCACGGACCGCGGGTCGCGGAAGAACCAGGGGAAGGACGCCGCGGCGAGGCCCATCAGCGTGTGCACGAGCTTCCGCGAGCGCTCCGCGTCGAGGCCGGCCCGGTGCAGCCGGTCGGCCACCACGAGCACCAGCGTGCAGGCCGCCCCGCACAGCAGCAGCGCCGACAGCTCGGCCCCGGCGGCGGTGCTCATCGCGCCACCTCGACGACCAGCGCCCGGTAGAAGAACGCCCGCGCCTCCGCGTGCAGCGCGGCCGCCTCGCGCTCGCGGGCCTCGAGCCAGGCGGCCATCTCCGTCGGGCGCCTCCGCTCGGCCAGCAGGTTCCAGTACACGACGCGCGCTCCGGGCGCGGCCGCGCGGCGGACGCCGTCGAGCAGCCGGTGATACGCGCCCAGGTCCATGTATTCGGCGACGTCCGAGAGGTTGAACGCGTCCACGCTGCGGGCCGGCAGCTCGGCCAGCACCGCCTCGATCGCGCCGTACCGGAGCTGCAAGCGGCCGAGGCGCGCGCGGATCGCCTGGTAGTGCTCCGGCCGCAGGTAATCCGGCAGGGCGCCGTCGAACGAGGCGGTGAGGACGTAGCGCAGGTACGGGTTGTCCTCGGTCGGGAGTTCCGTCATCGCGTGCCGCGCGCGCTCGAGCACGTGTGCGGCCACGCTCCCGGGCGCATGGCGGAAGAACTCCGGATCGCGGCCGAGGCGGCCCATGGCCGCCCGGCTGAAGAACGCCCGGCACACCGCGCGCCAGGCCCGCGTGTCCCACACCTCGCGGTAGAAGCGCTCGCGCTGCTCGCGCGACCGCGGCACGAACAGCGACTCCACCGTGCCGGCGCGGTGGACGAGCGGCAGCACCCAGCGCTTGAAGAGCCGGAAGTAGCGCTCCAGCCGTCCGGCATGCACGACGCCGCCGGCGATGTCGGCCGCGTGCCGGTCCCAGTAGTCGCGCGATGCCGGGTCGAGCCGCCTGCGCAACGTCGCGTACACCTCGCGTCGGTCGCGCGCCGCGCGCCGGACCCCCAGGAAGCCGACGAGCCGGCCGTGGTCGAGCGCAAGGAAGGCCGCGCGCTTGAGGGCGACCAGCGCGAGCTGCGCGGGGCTCAGGTCCACCGCGACCACCCGGTCCGCGCCGCGGGCCAGCAGCGAGAAGGTGTTGTCCCCGCCCGAGGCGACGGAGACGCAGCTCGCGCCGGCCAGCGGGTCGAGCGCGCGGGCCACCACGCTCGCGTCCTCCCAGCAGTTCGCGTAGCGCAGCCGCGCGAAGCGGGCACGGCGCTCGATCGGGGCCCCGGCGGCCGGCGCGGAGGCGGCGCTCATGCCGCGATTACACCCGCGCGCCGCGCCGGTGCGCGGCCGGTGCGGACGGTTTAGCGGACTGTCACAGCCCGGATGCCGGCGCCCACGCCGGCCCCAGCGTGCGCGGTGGCCAGCAAGCGCGTGTGGGCCGTCAGCGCCTGGAGACGGTGCCAGGTATAGGATGGACGCCCTCCAGGAGGTGTGACGTGAAGAACAGCGGTCCCTTCCTCTGGGCGGCTCTCGGCGCAGCCCTGGCCCTGGCCTCGCCGGCCGCGGCCCAGGCCCGGTACGAGGTCTGGGCCATAGACCAGTCGAACTCCCCGGGCACCACGTTTGGCGGAACGCTCTACATCTGGGACGGCCGCGACCTGGAGAACCGGCACCGCGCGCCAACCGCGCCGGCCGAGCGCATCGACCTGGGTGGCGAGGCGGCGGCGCTGTGCCTGGCCAGCACGGGCGCCCACCCGGTGCGCCCGCACATGATCGCCATGAACGCCGCGCAGACCCACGCGGTGATCTCGTTCGTGGCGACCGGGCACGTGCTCTTGATGGAGGGCGCGACGCGGCGGCCGGTGGCCTGCTTCCGCATGTCGCCCGGCGCCGGCGGCGCGCGCCAGGCGCACATGTCCACGCCGTCGCCGGACGGGACGTACGTCACGGTGGCCAACCAGAACGGCAAGCTGTTCGAGCGCATCAACACGGACTGGGCCACGAACACGTTCGTGCACGACACGGCCGCCACCCTGGACCTGGCCAACTGCACCACGCCGAACGGCCTGCCCTGCCAGGCGCCGGCGCTGCGGTCCGACAACGCGCCCATCTGCCCGATCACCGAGTCCACCAGCCGGTTCACCTTCGTGACCCTGCGCGGCGGCGGGCTGTTCGTGGTGGACAGCCGGTCCACGCCGATGCGGATCGTGGGCGAATACGACCACGACACGGTGCACGGCAACGGCTGCCTGGGCGCCGAGGTGCCGGGCAAGATGTACATCGACTCCGGCGGCGGCACGGCCACGAACGTGCACCAGGCGGACCTCTACACGTTCCCGACGGACGGCTATGCCAGCGACAACCCGCCCAACACGCCGGCGCCGGTGCTGGTCTTCTCGGACGAGTCGGAGGACGCGGACGCGCACGGGGCGGCTCTGACCAAGCACGGCAAGTACCTGTGGGTGGCCGACCGGGGCCGCAACTTCCTCTGGGTGGTGGACACCGCGACCGACGAGATCGTCAACACGATCCCGCTCGCGGGCCACGTCTCGGACGACCCCACGCCGGACCTGCTCGCGGTGGCGCCCACCGGCAGCCACGCCTTCATGTCGCTGCGCGGCCCGGTGCCGCTCACCGCGGACCCGCACGTGAGCACGGGCAGCACGCCCGGCGTCGGCATCCTCAAGGTGATCCGCGGCGGCCGGGACGGCGTGTTCGAGGCGGTGGCGCCGGTGTCGAACGTGGACGCCGGCGGCGTCGAGCGCGCGGACGTCCACGCCATGACCCTGCGGCTCAAGTAGCCGCAGAAGCCACGCCGCCACGCCGCGGGAAGGACACCCGCTCAGGCCGAACGCAGCGCCTGAGCCGGGTCCACGTTCGCGGCGCGGCGCGCCGGTAGCCACGCGGCCAGGGTGGCGGCGAGCGCGACGAGCAGCGACACGCCGGCGAGCGTCAGCGGGTCGGTCGGACGTGTCGCGAACAGCAGGTTCGCCACCAGCCCCGACAGCGCGAGCGCGCCGGCGAAGCCGGCGGCCACTCCGGCGGCCGCGAGCCGCGCGCCCTCGCCCAGCACCAGCGCGAGCACGCGGCGCCTGGTCGCGCCCAGCGCCATCCGCACGCCCAGCTCCTGCGTGCGCTGCCCGGTCGTGTAGGCGATCAGGCCGTAGATGCCGATCGCCGCGAGCAGCACCGCGCTCGCGCCGAACACCGCCAGCAGCGTGGCCAGGAAGCGCGGGCGCACCACCGCCGCGTCGCGCACCTCGTCCATGGTGCGCACGTTCGAGACCGGCTGCTCGGGATCGGCGCCGCGGACGAGCCCGGCCACCGCCGGCGCCAGCGCGCGCGGGTCCGCCGACGCGCGCAGGACGAACGACATCATGTTCCACGACTCGCGGTCCTGGCCGTAGGGCGCGAACGCGGCCGGCGCCGCCGCCTGGTCGGGGCCCCGGTGACGCACGTCGGCCACCACGCCGACGATCGTGCGCCAGCTCGCCGGGTCGTCGCCGTCGCCCATCCCCACGCGCCGGCCGATCGGGTCCTCGCCCGGGAAGTAGCGGCGCGCGGCGGCCTCGTTGATCACGACCACGCGCGGAGCGCCCTCCACGTCGGATGGGCTCAGCCCGCGCCCCCGCACCAGCGGGATGCGCGCGGCCGGGAAGAAGCCGGCCGACACCACCTGGTAGTCCACCGAGTGGTCCTGGCCCGGCGGCGGCGCGGGGCGGCCCTCGATGAAGAAGCCGCGGTTGACCGGCCCGTCGGCGAGCGGCAGGCGCATCACCGCGCCCGCGTCGGTCACGCCGGGGAGCCGCCGCGCCGCCTCGAGCACGCCGTCGTAGAACGCGCGGCGGCGGTGCGGCTCGCGGTAGCGCGCGTCGGAGAGCGAGACCTGGAACGTGAGCAGGCGGCTTCCGTCGAAGCCGACGTCCACCGCGCGCAGCCGCGCCAGCGTGGAGAGCATCAGCCCGGCGCCGACCAGCAGCACGTAGGCCATCGCGATCTCGGCCACCACCAGCACGCGCCGCGCGCGCGCCCGCGCCGGGCCGCCGCTCGCGCGCACGCCCGCCGCGAGCAGGCCTCCGAGGTCCGGCCGCGCGGCCTGCGCCGCCGGCACCAGGCCGAACAGGGCGGCGGCCGCCAGCGACACCAGGCCGGCGAAGGCGAGCACGCGCGCGTCCGGCCGCGCCTGCGCGAGGCCGGCCACGTCCGCCGGGCTCAGGGCCACGATCGCCTGCACGCCCCAGAACGCGAGGGCGACGCCGAGCGCGCCGCCGGCCACGCTCAGCAGCAGCGCCTCGGCCAGGCCGTGCCGGATCAGCCGGCCGCGGCCGGCGCCGAGGGCCAGCCGCACCGCGGTGTCCTGCGCGCGCTGCGTCGCGCGCGCCAGCAGCAGCCCGGCCACGTTCGCGCACGCGATCAGCAGCACGAAGCCGACCGCGCCCGCGAGCACGGCCAGCGCCGGGCGGACGTCGCCGACCAGGTGGTCGCGCAGCGAGGCCACGTTCACGCCGAGGCCCTGGTTCGTGTCCGGGTACGCGCGCGCGAGCCGCGCCGCGATCGCGTCCATCTCGGCCTGGGCCTCGGCCGCGGTGCGGCCGCGCGCCAGCCGGCCGACGACCGTGAACAGGTGCGAGTCGCGCAGGGTGCGCATGTCCTGCCCGGCCAGCACCGAGTGGAGGAACGGGATCCCCTGCCGCCCGGGCACCCAGACCTCGGCGCGGGCCGGGAACCGGAACGCCGGCGGCATCACGCCCACCACCTCGTGTGCCTCGCCGTTGAGGCGCACGGTGCGGCCCACCACCGAGGGGTCGCCCCCGAACCGCCGCCGCCAGAGCGCGTCGCTGAGCACAGCGAGGCGGACCCCCGACTCGTCCTCCCCGCGCGCGAACACGCGCCCGAGCGCGGGCCGCGCGCCCAGAAGGTCGAAGAGCGTGTCGGAGACCACCGCGCTCTTGAGCCGCTCCGGCTCGCCGCCGCCGCCGAGGTTCACGTCCGTGGTCGAGTAACCCGCCAGGCCGTCGAACGACCGCGCGTCCCTCCGCCAGTCGAGGAAGTTCGCGGGCGCCACCCAGCGCGTCTTCCAGTCCCCCATCGTCTCCCACACCAGCACGAGCCGCTCGGGGTCGCGAAAGGGCAGCGGGCGCAGCAGCGTCGCGTCCACGACGCTGAACATCGCGGTGTTCGCGCCCAGGCCGAGGGCCAGCGTCAGCACGGCCGCGGCGGTGAAGCCGGGCGTGCGGGCGAGCCCGCGGGCGGCATGGCGCAGGTCGTGGAGCATGCGCGGTCCTCCGTTCGCCCGGGACCGGAGCAACTTCCGCGCCGGACCGAAGCGGCGGCGGAACGACGGCCGCTCAGCGGGTTACGTCCCCCGGCGCGGGCCCCCGTGTCCGCTGCTGGGACGCCTCGATCCCAGGCCCGAACGAGGGCTTACTGGCGCGCCCGCTGCCCGATCGCGTAGAGGTGCGACTCGGTCCGCAGGAAGATCTGCCCCTCGGAGACGGCGGGCGAGCTCAGCGTGTACGAGTCCAGCGCGTTCTCGGCCAGCAGCTCGAACTTCGGCCCCGCCTTGAAGACGCTGGTCAGCCCGTCTTCGTTGGTCACGTAGATCTTCCCGTCGGCGAGCACCGGCGACGCGCTGTAGGTCCCCGGCTTGAGCCGCTCCGGCCCGTACACCGCCGCGCCCGTCTTCGCGTCGAGCGCCCACACGATCCCCTTGTCGTTGACCACGTAGAGCACCGCGCCGTCCGTCACCGGCGTGGGCACGTCCGGCCCGTTGTCGAACGACCAGACCTTGTGCGACTGCGTGACGTCGCCGCGGCCGCCGGTGCGCAGCGCGAGCATCGGCCGCACGCGCGTGGGCGCGTAGACCAGGTCGCCGTTGACGACCGGCGAGGCCACGATCCGGTACCAGGGATCGTTGGTCGGGTTGAGCCCGTGCGCCCGCCACAGCTCCTTGCCGGTGGCCGGGTCGTGCCCGGTGACGATGTCGCCGCCGCTGACCACGATCTCCGCCTTGTTCCCGGAGCGCGCCACCGCGGGCGTGGTGTAGGCGTCGGGCGACTCCGCCTGCGCCGGCGTGGGCCGCTCGACGCGCCACAGCGTCTTGCCGCTGGCGCCGTCGATCTTCAGCACGTACGACGGGTCGTCGGTCTTCATCCCGTGCAGCACCGGGATGTAGAGCGCGCCCTCGAAGAGCAGCGGCGAGGATCCGTAGCCGTGGTTGAGGCCGAACGCGCCGTACTCCTTCTGGATGTCGCGCGACCACAGCTCCTTGCCCGCGAAGTCGAACGCCTTCAGGACGCCGGTGCCGGTGAGCACCCAGACCGTCCTGCCGTCGGTCACCGGCGAGGGCGAGGACATGTTGTGCTTGCGCACGGTCTGGTTGCCCCCGCCGAGCGGCTTCTTCCAGAGCACCTGGCCGTTGCCCCGGTCCACCGCCCAGAGCGAGATCTGGTCGCCCTCGGCCACGTTCAGGAAGATGCGCTCGCCCCAGATGATCGGGGTGGAGCCGCTGCGCGCGGGGAGCGGCAGCTTCCAGACCACGTTCTCGCTGGTGGACCAGCGCAGGGGAAGGTTCGCCTCGCGGCTCACCCCGTTCTGCAAGGGGCCGCGCCACTGTGGCCAGTTGTCGGCGGCGGCCGAGGCCGCCACCGCCGCCAGAGCCAGCCCGCCCAGGATCCGTGCCTTCACGCTTCCCTCCCCCGCTCGCGCGGGCGCCGAGCCCGCGACACTCCGGCGATTGGTCGAGGATAAACGACGAAGGCGGGGCCGGGCCACCCGGGAGGCGGCCCGGCCCGAAGACCTACCGGCGGCGGGAGAGGCGGGCGTTGGCGAGGATGACGTGCGCCACCTGGGGGCGCACGGTGAGCTCGTAGCGCTCGAGGCCGGCCAGCGGCGCGGAGCCGCTCAGCCCGAGGCTCGCGTATTCCTTCTCGAAGTCGCGCCGCGCGCGCTGTTCCCACGCGCGCTCCTCGGCGGTGCGGTCGAGACCGGCCAGAGGCGCCGAGCCGCTCGTGCCCAGCTCCGCGCGCGAGGCGACGAAGTCCCTCTCCGCTTCGAGGTACGCCGCGTCCGCGTCGAAGGCCTCCGTCGCCGAGGCGACCGACGCGAGCGTGAGGAAGCCCAGAACCGCAAAGACCCGATGCATTCCGAAACCCTCCTGAGTGCTGCGCCCCTGTTCTGTGGGATAAGACGACCGCCCGCGGCGCAAGGTTGCGTTTTCTTCGCGCCCGTGACCGCGCACACGCCCAGGGTTCAACGAGTTGACGTTTTAACTTCTTCTGACATCTCAACCTCGGCCTGCCCCGCGCATCTTCAATAGAATGTGCGGTGCTGATGGCGAGGACCATGAACACACACGCCGGGCTCTTCCGTACGCTCGCCGTGGCCGCGAGCGCGTCGCTGCTGGCGACGGCGCTGCACGCGCAGGCCACCACCACCGCGATCACCGGCGTGGTGCGCGACGCGTCGCGCGCGCTGGTGCCCGGCGCGCTCGTCACCGCGCGGCACCTCGACACCGGCCTCGCGCGCAGCGCGCCCACGCAGCCGGACGGCCGCTTCGTGCTGCCCGCGCTGCCGGTCGGCGCCTACGAGGTGCGGGTCGAAGCGTCCGGGTTCCGCCCGCTGGTGCGCCGCGGCCTCACCCTCGCCGTCGGCGAGCCGGTCACCCTCGACCTCACGGTCGAGGTGGGCGCGGTGGACCAGGAGATCACGGTCACCGCCGAGATCAGGAACGTGCGCACCCAGTCGGCGGAGCTGTCGTACCTCGTCACCGAGAACGCGATCCACGACCTGCCGCTCAACGGCCGCAACTACACCGACCTCGCCTACCTGCAGCCGGGCGTGATCGCCTACACGCACCGCGACACCGGCTCGGTGGTGGCGCACGGCGTGGGCATGAGCGTGAACGGCCAGGACCCGCGCTCGAACACCTACCTGCTGGACGGCACCCTGCTGAACGACTTCACCAACGGCCCCGCGGGCAGCGCGGCCGGCACCGCGCTGGGCACGGAGACCATCCGCGAGTTCCGGGTGGAGACCAACGCCTACAGCGCCGAGTTCGGCCGCAACTCCGGCGGCCAGATCCACGTGGTCACCAAGTCCGGCGGCAACGACCTGCACGGCAGCGCCTACGAGTTCCACCGCAACGACGCGCTCGACGCGCGGAACTTCTTCGACCCGGAGGGCGCCAAGCCCGACTTCCGCCGCAACCAGTTCGGCGCCACCGTCGGCGGCCCCATCCGCCGGGACCGCACCTTCTTCTTCGTCGGCTACGAGGCGCTGCGCGAGAGGCTCGGCCGCACGCTCTCCACGTTCGTGCCGGACGAGAACGCGCGGCGCGGGCTGATCCCGGACGGCGCGGGCGGCCTGCGGCCGGTGCCGGTGAGCCCCGCGGTGCGGCCGTACCTCGACGCCTTCCCGCGGCCGAACGGGCCGGTCATCGGCCAGGGCCTGGCCACGTTCACGTTCCCCTTCGAGACAGACCTGCGCCAGGACTACTTCCAGGTGCGGCTGGACCAGAACCTGCGCGGGCAGGACCAGCTCTTCGTCCGCTACACGCTCGACGACGCCGAGCACCTGCTGCCCACGGACTTCCCGCAGTTCCCGCGCACGTTCCTCTCCAAGAACCAGTTCGTGACCGGCGAGTACCGCCACGTCGGCTCGCCGCGCACGCTGCACACCACGCGCCTCGGCTACAGCCGCACGCGCATCGGCCAGCGGGTGGAGGCGAACCTGCAGAGCCCGCTCCCGCCCTTCACGCCGGGGCGCGACATCGTGGGCGACATAGACATCGGCGGCATCCCCCGCTTCGGCCCGCAGAGCTCGGGCAACCTGTCGCTGGTGCAGAACGTCTACGCGCTCGAGCACAACGTGGTGCACACGCGCGGGCGGCACTTCCTGAAGGCGGGCGTGCTGGCCGAGCACTACCGGCAGAACATGTACAACCCCACGTTCAGCCTGGGCATCTACGCCTTCGCGAACGTGGAGACGTTCCTGCGCAACACGCCGCTGCGCTTCGTGGGCCTCACCCCCGACGCCGCGCTCGACCGCTACTGGCGCTTCACGCTCTTCAGCGGCTACCTGCAAGACGACGTCCGCCTCGGCCGCAACCTCACGCTCAACGCCGGCCTGCGCTACGAGCACCAGACGCTGCCCAAGGACACCAAGGGCCGCGACTCGACCATGATCACGCTGCAGGACCGCACGCCCACCACCGGCCAGCTCTGGGAGAACCCGTTCCGCAGCCTCTCCCCGCGCCTGGGCCTGGCCTGGGACGTGTTCGGCGACGGCCGCACCGCGCTGCGCGCCGGCTACGGGCTCTACTTCAACACCAACAGCTACCAGAACCACATCGTGACCGTGACCAACCCGCCCGCCACGCCGCGCATCATCATCCCGAACCCGACGTTCCCGGTGCCGCCCTTCTCCCGCGCGGTGGCCAACTCGATCCGGCCCGTGCAGTGGGACCTCGAGGTGCCGCGCGTGCACGTGTGGAACCTCTCCGCGCAGCGCGAGCTGTGGAAGCGCACGGTGCTGACCGTCGGCTACGCGGGCGCGCGCGGGCTGAAGCTGCTGCGCAGCGGCGACGTGAACGTGCCGCTGCCCCAGCAGCTCGGCGACGGGACGCTGTTCTACGCGGCGGGACTGCCCCGGCCGAACACCGCCTTCGGTGTGATCGAGCAGAA
>DATBIZ010000469.1:0-8644 GCA_036556645.1 Vicinamibacteria bacterium
CTCGAGGTGGCCGACGTTGGTCTTCACGGAGCCGACCAGGAGCGGCGTGTCCGCGGGGCGGGACTCGCCGTAGACCGCGCCGAGCGCGCGCAGCTCGATCGGGTCGCCCAGCGGGGTGCCGGTGCCGTGCGCCTCCACGTAGGCCACGTCGGCCGCGCGCACGCCCGCCTGCGCGATCGCGTCACGCAGCACGGACTGCTGCGCCGGGCCGTTCGGCACGGTGAGCCCGCTGCTGCGGCCGTCCTGGTTCAGCGCGCTGCCCAGGATCACCGCGAAGACGCGGTCGCCGTCGGCGCGCGCGTCCGAGAGACGCTTCAGCGCGACGACGCCGCACCCTTCCCCGCGCACGTAGCCGTCCGCGGCCGCGTCGAAGGTCTTGCAGCGTCCGTCGGGCGAGAGCATCCGCGCCTTGGAGAGGACCACGCTGACCTGCGGGGACAGCATCAGGTTCACGCCGCCCGCGAGCGCCAGAGAGCACTCCCCCTGCCGCAGGCTCTGGCACGCGAGGTGCACCGCGACCAGCGACGACGAGCAGGCGGTGTCCACCGACAGGCTCGGCCCCTGCAGGCCCAGCACGTAGGACAGGCGGCCGGCGGCGGCGCTGGAGGACGTGCCGGTGCCGGCGTAGCCGTCGAGCAGCGCGGGGTCGGCGGCCGCGAGCAGATGGGCGTAGTCGCTGCCGCCGATGCCCACGAACACGCCGGTACGGGTGCCCGCCAGGCGGTCGGCCGCGATCCCGGCGCGCTCCAGCGCCTCCCAGCTCACCTCGAGCAGCAGCCGCTGCTGCGGGTCGAGGCTCGTCGCCTCCCGCGGGCTGATCCCGAAGAACGGCGCGTCGAAGCGATCCACGTCCTCGAGGAACCCGCCCCAGCGGGTGCTCATCCGGCCCACCGCGTCGGGGTCCGGGTCGTAGAGGGCGTCCACGTCCCAGCGGTCGGACGGGACCTCACGGACCGCGTCCACGCCCTCGCGCAGCATCCGCCAGAACGCTTCCGGCCCGTCCGCGCCCGGGAACCGGCAGCCGAGCCCGACGATCGCGATCGGCTCGTCGCTCGTCCGCGGCGCCGCGGCTTCTTCCGGCGCGGCCGCGGGGCCGACGCCCAGCGCGTCGCACAGGTGCGCCGCCAGCGACTCCACGGTCGGGTAGTCGAAGGCGAGCGTGGCGGGAAGCGTCCGGCCGGTGCCGCGCTGCAGGCGGTTGCGCAGCTCCACCGCCATCAGCGAGTCCAGGCCCAGCGAGGCGAACCCCTGCCGCGGCGCCACGCCGCGCGATCCGTCGTGGCCGAGCACGCGCGCGGCCTCCTCGCCGACGTAGCGCGCCACCACCTCGGCGCGCGCGGCCGACGGCGTCTGCGCGAGGCGCCGCGGCAGCTCGGGCCGGTCGTCTTCCACCGCCGACCGCGCGCCGGTCAGCTCGCGCAGCAGCGGCGGCGCCGCGCCCGCCAGCGCGTGCGCCAGGCGGGCCCAGTCCACGTCCAGCACGCCCACGTGCGCGCGTTCCCCCGCGAGCAGGCGGTCGAACGCGGCGAGGGCGGAGTCGGGAGCCAGTGCGGACACGCCGCGCGCGGCTCGCCGCTGCTGCTGGCCGTCCGCGCTCGCCGCCGCCATGCCCGTCTCCGCCCACGGCCCCCAGGCGATGCTGGTCGCGGGCAGGCCCTGCGCCCGCCGCCAGTGCGCGAGGCCGTCCAGGAAGGCGTTGGCGGCCGCGTAGCCGCCCTGGCCGGCGGAGCCGAGCAGCGCGGCCGCGGACGAGAAGAGCACGAAGAAGTCGAGGTCCAGGCCCCGGGTCGCTTCGTGCAGGGCCAGCGCGCCGGCCGCCTTCGGCGCGAGCACCGCGGCGAAGCGCGGCCAGCTCTGCTCGAGCAGCACGCCGTCGTCGAGCGTGCCCGCGGCGTGGACGAGGCCGCGCAGCGGAGGCCCGCCCGCCGCGGCCTCGGCCAGCGCCCGCCCGACGTCGTCCGCCTTCGCCACGTCCGCGGAAACGACCCGCACGTCCACGCCCTGCGCGCGCAGCGCCGCCAGCGCGCCCTCCGCGCTCGCACCGGGCGCGCGGCGGCCGACGAGCACGAGGTGTCGCGCGCCGCTCCGGGCCAGGCGCGCCGCCACCCTGAGGCCGAGCGCACCGAGCCCGCCGGTCACCAGGTACGTGGCGTCGGGACGCACGCCCGCCGGCGCGTCCTCGGCCACGGCCCGCACGAGCCGCGCCACGAGGCGGCGGCCGCCGCGATAGGCCACCTGGTCCTCGCCGTCGGCGGCGTCGAGCTCGCCGAGCAGCGGCGCGGCGTCCTCGCCGGCGGGGTCGAGGTCCACGCGCACCGGCCGCAGCTCCGGGTGCTCGAGCGCGAGCGTGCGGCCGAGGCCCCAGAGTGCGGCCTGGGCGGGCGCGCCGGCCCCGCCGTCCACCGCCTGCGCGCCGCGCGTGACCAGCCAGAGCGGCGCGGCGGTCCCCGCGGCGCCGAGCGCGTGCACCAGGTCCAGCACGCTGCCGCAGGTCCGGCGGAGCCGCTCGTCGAGCGACCGCGCGGTGGTCTCGGAGCCCGCGTCGAGGCTCCACAGGTGAACGACGCCGCGACAGGCCCCGCCCTCCTCGGCCAGGACCTCGCGCAGGCGCCGCCCCACCTCGTCCGCGTCGGCCGCCTCGATGCGGCGGCAACGCTCGCCGCGCGCTTCGAGGCCGCGCGCCAGGTCCGCACCGACGCCGGCCCGATCGCACAGCACGAGCCAGGGGCCGGTCCTCTCTCCGGCGGGGCGCGGCGGCGGCAAGGGGGCGCTCCGCCACGCGACCTCGTACGTCGCCGCCGGCGAGGAGGGAGCGGCCGGCGCGGCGGTGGCCATCGCGCCGAGCCCTTCGATCCAGTGCCGCTCGCGCTCGAAGGGGTAGGTCGGCAGCGCGACCTTGCGCCGCGCGTAGCCGCGGTCGAACCCGTCCCAGTCCACCTTCACGCCGCGCACGTACAGCTCGGCCAGGCTCTCGAGCGCCTGCTCCCAGTCGGCCCGGCCGCGCCGCAGCGTGGGCAGCCAGGCGGCCGCCCCGTCCGGGGCGCCCACGCAGCGCTCGGCCATGCCGAGCAGCACCGGGCTCGGCCCGACCTCGACGAACACGCGGTGACCGTCGTTCCACAGGCGGGACACGCCGGCGGCGAAGCGCACCACGCCGCGCGTGTGCGCGCGCCAGTACGCGGCGTCCACGCGCGCCACCGGCTCGCCGGTGAGGTTGGACACGAGCGTCCGCCGCGGCGGCGCGTACGCGACGGCGGCGGCCGTGCGCTCGAGCTCGTCGAGCATCGGCTCGATCAGCGGCGAGTGGAACGCGTGCGAGACGTTCAGCCGGCGGGTCCGCGCGCCCCGGGCCTGCAGCGCGCGCTCGACCTCGGCGACCGCCTCCTCGGCGCCGGAGACCACCACGTCTTCCGGCCCGTTCACCGCGGCCAGGGAGAGCACCGCGCCGTGGCGCGCGACCAGCGGCGCCACCACCTCCTCCGCCGCGGCCACCGCGCACATCGCCCCGGGCGCGCGCAGCGCCTGCATGAGCTGCCCGCGCCGGGCCACCAGGGCGAGGCCGTCCTCGAGCGAGAGCACGCCGGCCGCGCAGGCGGCCACGTATTCGCCGAGGCTGTGCCCGATCACCGCGGAGGGCTCCACGCCCCAGCCCCGCCACATCTCGTAGAGCGCCCACTCCAGCGCGAACAGCGCCGGCTGGGTGAAGGCGGTCTGGTCGAGCGCGCCGCCGCCCTCGAAGAGCACCGAGAGGAGCGGCGCGTCCATCCGGCCACGCAGGGCTCCGGCGCAGCGGTCGAGCGCCGCGCGGAACGCGGGCTGCGTCTCGTACAGGTCCCGGCCCATCCCGGCGTATTGCGCGCCCTGACCGGTGAAGAGGAACGCGATCTCCGGCGCCTCGCCTTCGAAGTGCCCGCTCGTGGCGCCCACCGGCGCCTCGCCCCGGGCGGCGGCCCCCAGCAGCCGCCGCGCGTCCTCGACGCCGGCGGCCCGTACCGCGAGGCGGTGGGCGAAGTGTGCGCGGCCCGCGCTGGCGGCATGGGCGGCGTCCGCGAGCGCGGCGGACGGCCGCTCGCCGAAGTGATCGGCGAAGCGCCCGGCCAGCGCGGCCAGCGCCTCCTCGCTGCGCGCCGAGAGCGCGAGCAGGTGCAGCGGCCGCTCCCGCTCGGGGAGCGGACGCTCGGAGGCGGGCGCTTCCTCGACCACGACGTGCGCGTTGGTGCCGCTGAACCCGAACGAGCTCACCCCCGCGACGCGCGGCCGGTCCGCGGGCCACGGCATCAGCGAGGTCGGGATCACGGCCGGGATCGCCGCCAGCGCCAGGTGCGGGTTGGGACGCTCGAAGTGCAGGTGCGGCGGGATCTGCCGATGGCGCAGCGCGAGCACCACCTTGATCAGGCCCGCCACCCCGGCCGCCGCCTCGAGGTGCCCGAGGTTGGTCTTCACCGAGCCGACGACCAGCGGCCGCTGCGGCGCGCGTCCGGCGCCGAGCACCGCGCCGAGCGCCTTCATCTCGATCGGATCGCCGAGGGCGGTGCCGGTCCCGTGCGCCTCGACGTAGGAGACGTCGGCCGGCGCGAGGCCGGCCGCGGCCAACGCCTCGCGCAGCAGCGCCTCCTGCGCGGGGCCGTTGGGCACGGTGAGGCCGCCGCTGCGCCCGTCCTGGTTCACCGCGGTGCCGCGGATCACGGCCAGGACCTCGTCGCCGTCGGCGAGCGCGTCGGAGAGCCGCTTGAGCACGACCATCCCCGCGCCCTCGCCGCGGACGTAGCCGTCCGCGGCGGCGTCGAAGGTCTTGCAGCGGCCGTCGGCGGCCAGCATCCGCGCCCGGCAGAAGTTGATGGTGATCTGGGGGGAGAGGATCACGTTGACGCCGCCGGCCAGCGCCAGCCGGCTCTCGCCGCTGCGCAGGCTCTGGCAGGCGAGGTGCACCGTGACCAGCGACGACGAGCACGCGGTGTCCACCGACAGGCTCGGTCCCTGCAGCCCGAGCAGGTAGGAGACGCGCCCGGCCGCGACCGAGGCCGCGCTGCCGGTGCCGAAGTAGGCGTCGATGCGCTCGGGCGCGAGCGCGCGCGCCTGGAGCTGCGCGTAGTCGCCGGTGCTGAGGCCGATGAACACGCCGGTGCGGCTGCCCAGGAGCCGGTCGGGCGGCTGGCCCGCCCGCTCGAGCGCCTCCCACGTCACCTCGAGCAGGAGCCGCTGCTGCGGGTCCATGCGCGCGGCCTCGCGCGGCGAGATGCCGAAGAAGGCGGCGTCGAAGCGGTCGAGGCCCTCGAGGAACGCGCCGTGGCGCGTGTACATCTTCCCCGGCGCGTCCGGGTCGGGGTCGTAATACGCGTCGAGGTCCCAGCGGTCGCGCGGCACCTCGCGCACGGCGTCCACGCCGTCGCGCAGCAGCGCCCAGTACGCCTCGGGCGTCGTGGCGCCTCCCGGGAACCGGCAGGCCAACCCGATCACCGCGATCGGCTCGTCCGCGGCGCGCGCGGCCGGCGCGGCCGCCGCCACCGGGAGCTCCTTCTCCACGCCGAGGGCCGCGGCCAGGTGCGCGGCCAGCGCCTGCAGCGTCGGATGGTCGAACGCGACCGTGGCGGGCAGCGCCTGGCCGGTGCTGCGCTGCAGCCGGTTGCGCAGCTCCAGCGCCATCAGCGAGTCCAGGCCGAGATCGCGCAGGCCCTGCTGCGGGTCCAGCCGCGCCGACGCGGGCAGCCCGAGCACGCCCCGCACCTCGCGCCCCACGTGCGCGAGCACGAGGGCGGGCCGCTTCGCCGGCGCCGCCTCCGCGAGCTGCGCGGAGAATGCCGCCCCCGAGCGCGCACGCCGGGTCTCCACCCCGCCCGGCGCGCCGAGAAGCTCGGACAGCCGCGGGGGAGCGGAACCGAGCGCCGCGGAGAGCGCGCGCACGTCGAGCGGCAGCACGCCGAGCTGCGCCGCGCCGGTGGACAGGACGCGGTCCAGCGCGGCCAGCCCACGCTCCGGCTCGATCGGCCGCAGCCCCTGGCGGTCCCACCGCGCGCGGTCCTTCGCGTCCACCGACGCCGCCATCCCGCCGCCGGCCCAGGGTCCCCAGTCCAGGCTCAGGGCGGGCCGGCCCTCGGCGCGCCGGCGGTGCGCCAGCGCGTCGAGGAGCGCGTTCGCGGCCGCGTAGTTGCCCTGGCCGGCCGAGCCGAAGAGCGCGGAGGCCGACGAGAACAGCACGAAGAAGTCGAGCGGCAGCTCCCGCGTCGCGCGGTCGAGGTGCCAGGCGCCCCACGCCTTCGGGGCGAACACGCGCTCGAAGCGGTCCCAACCCTGCTGCGCCAGCACGCCGTCGTCGAGCACGCCGGCCGCGTGCACCACGCCGCGCAGCGGCGGGAGCGCGCGGAGCCGGTCGAACAACCCCCGCACGTCGTCCTCGCGGGCGACGTCGGCCGCGACGGTGACGACGCGCGCGCCGTCGCGCTCGAGCGCGGCGACCGCGGCACGCGCGTGGTCGCCCGGCTCCGAGCGTCCGACCAGCGCCAGGTGTCGGGCGCCGTGGCCGACGAGCCAGCGCGCCACGATCAGCCCCAGGCTCCCCAGGCCGCCGGTGACCAGGTAGGTCGCCTCGGCGCCGACGCGCAGCGCGGCCGGCGCGGGCAGGGCCAGCGCCAGCTTGCCGATGTGCCGGGCCTGCGCCATGAAGCGGAACGCCTCGGCGGCGTCGCGCAGCGCGAACGTGCGCAGCGGCAGCGGCTGCAGGCCGCCGGCCGCCAGGTCGTCCAGCACGCGCGCGAGCATCGCGCGCAGGTGCGCGGGGTCCTCGTGCCCGAGGTAGATCCGGTGATAGGCGACGTCCGCGCGCGCGGCCGCCACCTGCTCGGGCGTCCAGACACCGGCGCTGCCGATCTCGAGGAAGCGGCCGCCGGGCCGCAGCGCGGCGAGGCTGGCGGGGATCAGCTCGCCGTTGAGCGAGTTCAGCACCACGTCCACGCCCTCGCCGCCGGTGCGCGCGCGGACCTCGTCGGCGAAGGAGACCGACCGCGAGTCCATCACGTGCGCGACCCCGAGCGAGCGCAGGTACGCGCGCTTGGCGTCGGAGCCCGCGGTCGCGAAGACCTCCGCGCCCGCGCGGCGCGCCACCTGCACGGCGGCCAGGCCCACCCCGCCCGCCGCGGCGTGGACCAGCACGCGCTCGCCGGGCGCCAGCCGCGCCAGGTGCTCGAGCGCGTGCACGGCGGTCAGGAACGCGATGGGGGCGGCGGCCGCCGTCTCGAAGGCCAGGGCCTCGGGCTTGGGCACGACCAGCGCGGCCGGCGCGGTCACGTGGCTGCGGAAGCTGTCCGCCGCGATCGCCACCACTGCCTGGCCGGGCCGCAGGCCGGTGACGCCGTCTCCGACCGCGAGCACCTCGCCCGCGCACTCGCTGCCGAGCGGCCCCGCCGGGCCCTGATAGGCGCCGAGCGCGCTCAGCACGTCGCGGAAGTTCACCCCGGCCGCCCGCACCCGGATCTCCACCTCGCCCGCGCCCGGCGCGCGGCGCGCCGCGTCGCGCACGCGCAGCGAATCGAGCACGCCGCGGTCGGCCAGGTGCAGCTCCACGGGCCGGTCTTCGCCGTCGCGGGGCGCGGCGAAGCGCGCGAGCCGCGAGACGTACCGGCGCCCGCGGCGGTAGGCAGACTCCTCGGAGGCCGGTGCCACCTGCAGCTCGGCCGCGAGCGGCGCGGCCGTGGCCGCGGGCGCCTCCGCGGGGTCGAGGTCCACGCTCGCGCAGCGCAGCTCGGGATGCTCGAGCGCGATCGTGCGGACGAGGCCCGTGAGCGCCGAGCTGGCGAGCGCGGCCGGCGCCTCGTCGCCGACGGCCTGCGCCCCGCGGGTGACGACCAGCAGCCGCGGCGCCGGCGCGTCGCGCCGCTCCGACAGGGCCTGGACCAGGTGAACGAGCGGGGCGACCGCGGCTTCGGTCTGCCGTCGCAGGTCATCGAAGGTCTCCGGCGCGCCGCCTTCGACGCTCCAGAGACAGGCCACGCCGGTGATCGGCCCGTGGGCGGCGGCGCCGCGCCACAGCGCGGCCAGCGCTTCGCGCGTCGGCTCCACCGACGGCGCGGCCCCCGTCGTGGCGGCGTCTCCCCCGCGCTCCGCCTCCACGACCGTGGCCCCGATCTGCCGGAGGCGCTCGGCCAGCGCGCGGCCGAAGCCGAGGCGGTCGGAGAGGACCAGCCACGTGCCCGGCGCCGCGGATTCGGACGCCACGAGCGCGGGCGTCTCGCGCCAGGCCAGCTCGAAGAGCCAGCCGTCCACGCTCGCGGCGGAGTCCCGCCGGAGCGCGTCGGCCGTCGCCGGCCGCAGGCGCAGCCCCTCGACCGACGCCACCGGCCGCCCGGCGCCGTCGAGGAGGCGGACGTCGGCCACGATCGTCGCCGCGCCTTCCCCGCCGCTGCGGAGTTGGACGTGGCTCCACGCCTCGCGCGCGCCCGGCACGTGAACGCGCACGCGGTCCACGCCGACGGGCAGGCAGGGCTCGGCGGTGGTGCCGGCGACCAGCGCGCCCACGGCCTGCCAGGAGGCGTCGAGCAGGGCGGGGTGGATCGCGTAGCCGTCCGCGTCGCCCGCCGCGACCGGCACGGCGACGCGGCCGAGCGCCTCGCCGTCACCCTGCCAGAGCGCGGTCAGGCCCTGGAACGCGGGA
>DATBIZ010000470.1:0-3742 GCA_036556645.1 Vicinamibacteria bacterium
GCCCCGTCCTGCCACGGGATCTCCGCGTCGTCGCGGTCGTGCACCACGAGCAGCGCCGCGCGTTGCGCGCGGGCGAGCCGACGCAGGTCCAGCTCGTCGAAGCGCACGCCGATGCGCCGCTCCGCCCGCAGCCGCATCGCGCGCAGCGACGCCGGGCCGAGCCCCAGCCGAGAGGCGAACGTGCGCGTGAAGCCCTCGGGGCTGCCGGCCGGGGCGAGGAACGCGACGCGCGCGGCGCGGAGGCCGCGCTGCAGCGACCAGGCGACCGCGGCGGCGGCGGCCGAATGGGCCACGATCCCGTGCACCGGTCCGGCCATCTCGGCGGCCGCGGACGTGGCCCGCGCGATCTGCAGCAGGTTCGTCCGGCGGCCCGTGGCCTCCCCGTGCGCGGGGGCGTCGAATGCGATCGCCGCGAAGCCGGCCTCCACGATCGCGGGCACCAGCGCGGCGAAATGACCGCCGCGGCCGCCCCACCCGTGCACGAGCAGCACCGCCGCCCCCTCTCCCCAGCGCCACGCCGGCAACGTGCCGTCGCCGAACGGCACCGCGAATGGCCGGCCCGACGCGAGCACGGCCTCCGCCCGCGAGCCCAGGCGTGGGCGGGGAGGCGTGAAGAAGATCCGCTCGGCCCACCAGCCGGCCGCGGCCGGCGCGGCGCGTTCGAGGCCGCCGAACACCGCCGGCAGGAGCCGCTGCATGTACGTCCGAACGTTCGTGCTTTTGTGAGCGTGCGTGGCGCGGTCCAAGCCGTCCTCCTGTGTTCGGTTCACTGGGTGTGCGGCGGCCGCGGCGCCCCCGCGCGCGCGGCGGCGAGCAGCGCCTCGAAGGCGCGGTGCGCGCGCTCCCGCGCGCGCGGGTCGTCGAGCAGCCGCGAGGCGTGATGGTGCGCGAGCATGATCCCGTAGAGGTCGTGGGCGAACTGCTCCGGGTCGGCGTCTCGGCTGAAATGGCCCTCCTCGATGCCGATGCGGAACGCGTTGGCGAGGAACTCGAGCCAATCCTTCTGCGCCTGCACCAGGCGGTCGCGCGCGGGGCCGGGACGGTCGTCCAGCTCCGCGGCCAGCGCCACGAAGATGCAGCCGGCCGAGTTGGTGCCGGCGCGCGGCCAGAGAAACCAGCGCTCGAACAGGGCGCGCACGCGCGGCTCCCCGCGCGGCGCGGTGAGCGCCGGCCGCAGGACGGACTCCACGAAACGCTCGGCGGCGTAGTCGATCACCTGCACCTGGAGCGCTTCCTTGGAGCGGAAGTGCGCGAACAGCCCGCTCTTGCTGAGGTCGAGGTCGTCGGCCAGGCGGCCGATCGTGAGGCCCTCGAGCCCGACCTGGCTGGCCCTGCGGGCCGCGTGCTCGAGCACGGTCTGGCGCGTCAGCTCGCCCTTGCTGCCCACGCGCTCAAAATAGAACGACCGTTCGTTTTTGTCAAGTGCGGCCAGGCGGCCGCGGACGGGCTACGTCTGCTTGCGGCGGCGTGCCGGACCGGGACGCGGCGGGGCCTGCTCGACGATCTGCGCCTCGAGCATCGAGGTGACGAACTTCTTGACCCCGTGCTCGTAGAAGTCCACCGTCGTGCGGAACTCGTTGGACTGCGTCGCGATGCCGATGCCGTACCGCGCGTGGCGGATGCACTGGCCTTCGGAAAGGACTCGCATGCGTGCCTCCCGTCCGGGAGTCGCGTAGCGCGGAGCCGCGCGTTCCGGGTGTTGAATCGTACCACTTCTTGCCACGCGGGCCCACGGCTAGAATCGGCTGCCCCGGAGGATCCATGACCCGAGCCTGTCGCGCGTCGGTGCCGGCCCTGGTCACGGCGTCCCTCGCGCTGGCGTCGTCGCCTCTCTGCTCGAGCGACCTGATCGGGTTCCCGGAGGGCGGCGCCGCGGTCCAGCGCGCGCGGGAAGCGCGCTACGACGCGGCCCTGCGGCCGGCCGACCTGCGGGAATGGATGCGCCGGCTGAGCGCGCGGCCGCACCACGTGGGCTCGCCGTTCGGGAAGGAAGTGGCGGAATACGTCGCCGCGCAGTTCCGCTCCTGGGGCTACGACACGCGGATCGAGACCTTCCACGTGCTGTTTCCCACCCCGACCGCCCGCGTGCTGGAGATGGTCGCCCCCACGCGCTTCCAGGCGCGCCTGGTCGAGCCGGCGCTCGCGCAGGACGCGACGTCGGGCCAGGCGCGCGAGCAGCTCCCCGTCTACAACGCGTATTCGGTGGACGGCGACGTGACCGGCGAGCTGGTCTACGTGAACTACGGCCTGCCGCGCGACTACGAGGAGCTCGCGCGGCGGGGCGTGGACGTGAAGGGCCGGATCGTGATCGCGCGTTACGGAGGGTCCTGGCGCGGGATCAAGCCGAAGGTGGCCGCCGAGCACGGGGCGATCGGCTGCATCATCTACTCCGACCCGCGCGACGACGGCTACTTCCAGGGCGACGCCTACCCGCACGGCGCTTGGCGCGGCGACGCCGGCGCGCAGCGCGGCTCGGTCGCCGACATGCCGCTCTACCCGGGCGATCCGCTGACCCCGGGCGTGGGCGCCACCGCCGAGGCGCCGCGGCTCGGACTGGCCGAGGCGAAGACCCTCACCCGCATCCCCGTGCTCCCGATCGCCTGGGCCGACGCGCTGCCGCTGCTGCGCGAGCTGGCGGGGCCGGTGGCCCCCGAGGCCTGGCGCGGGGCGCTGCCGGTCACCTACCACCTCGGCCCCGGACCCGCGCGCGTGCGCCTGAAGGTCGCGTTCGACTGGAAGCAGGCGCCCGCCTTCGACGTGATCGCCACCATGACGGGCGCGGAGCGCCCCGACCAGTGGATCATCCGCGGCAACCACCACGACGCGTGGGTCAACGGCGCGAACGACCCGATCAGCGGGCTCGTGGCCCTGATGGCCGAGGCGCGCGCGCTGGCGGAGCTGCGTCGCGAGGGCTGGACGCCCCGGCGCACGGTCGTGTACGCGGCCTGGGACGCCGAGGAGCCGGGGCTGCTCGGGTCCACCGAGTGGGCCGAGGCGCACGCGGCCCTCCTGCGCGACAAGGCGGCCGTCTACATCAACACGGACTCGAACGGCCGTGGCTTCCTCTCCGCCGGGGGCTCCCACTCGCTGGAGAAGCTCGTGAACGAGGCGGCCCGCGAGGTCACCGACCCCGCGAAGGGCATCAGCGTGCTGGCGCGCGAGAAGGCGCGCCTGGTGGCGCAGGGCACGCCCGACCAGCGGAAGGAGGCGCGCGAGCGCGCGGACCTGCGGCTCGACCCGCTCGGCTCCGGCTCGGACTACACGCCCTTCCTCCAGCACCTCGGCATCGCGTCGCTCAACGTCAGCTTCGGGGGCGAGGACGGCTGGGGCACCTACCACTCCATCTACGACTCGTTCGACTACTACGCGCGGTTCGGCGATCCGGACTTCGCCTACGGCGTCGCCCTGGCGCGCCTGCTCGGCCGCGTGGTCCTGCGCCTGGCCGACGCCGACGTGCTGCCCTTCGAGTTCACCGCGACCGCGGACAGCGTGGGCCGTTACGTGCGCGAGGTGATCCAGCTCGCGGACGAGCTGCGCGAGCAGGCGGAGGAGGAGAGCCGCCGCCGCCGCGAGGGGACCTACGAGGCGGTGGCCGGCTCCGACGGCGCGCTGCGGCCGCCTCCGCCGCGGGAGCCGGTGCCGTTCCTCTCCTTCGCGGCGCTGCAAAACGCCGCCGCGCGGCTGGAGGCGAGCGCGCGGGCGCTCCGCGACGCGCGGGCCGCGGCGCGGACGCCGGTGCCGC
>DATBIZ010000471.1:0-5775 GCA_036556645.1 Vicinamibacteria bacterium
CGGGCGTCCGCCGGGTCGCCGGCCACCTGCTCCGGGGAGAGGTAGTCGAGCGTGCCGGGCACCACGCCTTCGCGCGTCTGGCGGTCGCGGTCGAGCGAGCGCGCCACGCCGAAGTCCGTCAAGAAGGGGTGTCGTCCGGGGAGAGCAGGATGTTGCCCGGCTTGAGGTCGCGGTGGACGATGCCGGCGGCGTGCGCCTGCTCCAGCGCCTCCGCCACCTGGCGGAAGATCCGCAGCGCGCGGTCCACGGGCAGGCGCCCCTCGGTGGTGAGCACGTCGAGCAGCGACCGGCCCTCGACCAGGCGCATGGTCAGGAAGCGAAGGCCGTCGCTCTCGCCGATGTCGTGGATGCGGACGACGTTGCGGTGCGTCACCTCGCGCGCGAGCACCAGCTCGCGCCGGAAACGCTCCACCCACTCCGGATCCGCGCCGAGCTCCGCGCGCAGGACCTTGACCGCGACCTCCTGCCCGAGCTCCTCGTCGCGCGCGCGGTACACCACGCCCATCCCGCCGAACCCGAGCACGGAGACCACGTGGTAGCGCCCGGCGATCACGGTCCCCGGCGCGAGCCGCCGGTCGAGGTCGACGTTGGTGGCGGTGCGCGGGGGCCGCGACGCGGCGTCCGCGCGCGGCGCCGGCACGCCCATCAGACGGCCGGCAGCAGCTCGTCCAGACGCTGCTGAAGGTGGGCGATCAGCCCGCGCTCGTCACGGGTCAAAACCTGGGGGATCTTGCGCGCGCTGAGCGCGCCCGCCAGCACCAGCGCCGTGCGGTTGGCCAGCGCCTCCAGGATCTCGATGTCGAGCTCGGTGAAGCCGCGGGCGAGAGGCTTCCGGCTGTCCACGTAGATCACGCCGAGCGTCCGCCCCTCGTGCCGCAGCGGCACGCAGGCGATCGCCCCGATGCCGAGCGCCATCACGCTGGGGCGCCGGCCCAGCCGCGGGTCCGCGGGCACGTCCGCGATCACCACCGGCCCGCCCTCGAGCGCCTGCTTCACCGCGCCCACGCTGCCGCGGAAGCGCTCGTCGCTGACCTCGTCGCGGGTGAACCCGGCCGCGACCTCGACGCGGAGCTTCCCGTTCGGGCCGAGCACCACCACGAACCCGCGCTCGGTGCGCGTCACCTCGCGCGCCAGCTCCAGGAAGCAGAGCAGCAGGTCCACCGGCTCGAGGTCGGCCCCCAGCCGCCGCTTCAGGTCCGCGCTGGCCTGCAGCGTGGAGAGGCGCTCCGCCTCGAGCGTGTCCGCCTGCGCCGCGCTCAGCCATTCGAAGCGCGCGGCCAGGCCGCCCAGGCTGACCCAGTCGCCGTCGTGCAGGGTGGTGGCGGCGGCCGGCCGCGCGTTGACGGTCGTGCCGTTCTTGCTCCCGAGGTCCTCGAGCGCCCAGCCCGCTCCGGTCCAGAGCAGCCGCGCGTGCCGCTTGGACACGCGCGGGTCCTCGACCACGAGCCCGCAAGAGGGATCGCGGCCGATCTCGAGGGTCTCGCCGTCGCGCACCACCAGGAAGCGCGGCGCCCGCTGCGGCGGATACAGGACCAGCTTGCCGGGCACGGCTCGCTCCTCCTATTGATCCATCTTGCGGTCGATGCTGAAGCGCAGCGTGTCGGCCGCGCTGCGCAGCCGGCCGGCGACGTTGACCGGCAGGCTGCACCCCGCGCGCCACACGTCCGGGATCTCCTCGCCGCTGCGCCTGACGACCTCGCGGGAGAACGCCTTCACCTGGGCCTTGGCCGGGCCGAGCGCCCCGGCCAGGTAGAGGGCGCGCGCCTGGTCGAGGATCGCGGCCAGCGCCGCCGCCGCGGGCGGCGCGATCTCGCCGTCGTGCTCGGCCAGCAGCGCGCTGAGCGCGTCGAACTTCCCGCCGATCACGGCGTCGATCGGCTGCAGGTCGATCACGATCAGGAACTCGGAGAAGTCCCCCCCGCCGCCGCCGGCGCGGTAGCTGCCGCGGCCCTCCGTGGACAGGATGTCCTGGAACGGCCCGCCGTCGTGGGCCTTGAACAGGGCGAACGGCACGCTCCGGTCGAGGTGCAGGTTGTGGGTGTGCAGCGAGAGCGTGTAGATCCCGCTGAAGCTCAGCGGGCTCGTGGCGCTCGGCCCGATCCGCAGCAGCACGGGGAAGGCGGTGGGGATCGTGACCACCGGCTCGAGCCCCGTGCCGAGCAGGTTGCCGAGCGGGACCGCCACCGGCGGGGGCAACCGGCTCAGGAGGTCGGGGTCGAGCGGGTTCACGACGGTGGCGGTGACCTCGAGCGCGGCGGCGTGCAGGCCCACCGTCTCCTCGAAGGTCAGGGTCAGCTCGGCGCCGATGCCGCCGATGTCGAAGGCGCCGCGGGCCTCGTCGCGCGTCACGGTCAGGGGAACCGCCACCTGCGCGGAGGCGGCGGCGGCCCCGAAGTGAGCGACGAAGACGAAAAGAAGGCACAGCCGCACCGGCGTCCGCCGGCCGGCGATCATGAGCGATCGCATGACGCTCCTCTCCACGTACGGATACCGCCGCGGAGCGGCTGCAAGGGTCGCGCCGGGCCGGCTCCGTGCGGGAGGGCCCGAAAACGGCGTCGGGGATTCCCCGAGAGGGACCGGGGTGGTCGCCGGATGCCCACAAGTGGCATGCCGCGACCCTGGTCAGTCCCGCGCGCGGCGGCGGCGCGCACGCCGCGGCGGACGGGCCGGAGGCGGCATCGAGCGCTCCAGCTCCTCGACCAGCCGGTGGACCTGACCGTCCAGGCCGGGGGGCGCCGCGTCCACGGCGGCCACGCCTGCGCGGTCCATCCAGGACAGCACCACGTGCTCGAGCTCGCCCGCCTTGCGGCTCAGCTCGGTGAAGCCCCAGATCGCGGAGGAGCCGGCGAGGCGGTGCACGAGCCGGTGCAGGTCGCGCAGGTCCGTCTCCCCGGCGCCGGAGCCCAGGGCGGCGGCGGCCTGGGCGATCGCCGTGATCTTGCCCGGCAGCTCCGCCTCGTAGGCGACGCGCAGCGCCTCGAGCGCCCGCCGCTGCTCCGCGCTCAGCTCAGGCACCGCGGGCCTCCCAGATCCCGCGGATGGTATCGGCCAGCGTGGTCGGCTCGAATGGCTTCGGGATCACGGCCAGCGAGCCCAGCTCGCGGTAGCGCTGCACCTCGTGCGGCTGCACGCGGGCGGTCAGGAACACCACCGGCACCTCCGCCGTCACCGGCGTCTCGCGCAAGGCGAGCAGGGCCTCCACGCCGTCCATGCCGGGCATCATCACGTCCAGCAGGATCAGGTCGGGGCGGAACTCGGTGGCCGACTCGACGGCCTGCTGGGCCGAGCCGCAGATGCACACGTCGAAGCCGCCGAACCCGCGCAGGGCCAGGGACGTCACGGTCTGGATGTCCGGGTCGTCCTCGACGAGGAGGATCCGCTTCAGGCTTCGCTGCCGCACTCGAGGCCCTCCTGCTCCACCGCACGACCCGGTGGCGGCTCCGGCAGGTCGAAGAAGAAGGTCGTACCCTCGCCGCTCGCGGTCGCGTAGTCGAGCCGGCCGCCGAACTGCTCCACGATCGCCTTGGTGATGCTCAGCCCGAGGCCGAAGCCCTGCCGCGGGCCCGCCACCTCGGCCTGCGCGAACCGGCCGAAGATGCGGCTGCGGAACTCCTCGGGGATGCCGGGGCCGTGGTCCCGGACCGTGAAGCGCACGCGCCCCTCACCCCGCTCCGCCGCCGCGGTGACGACCGCGTCGGCCGGCGAGAACTTCGCGGCGTTCGAGAGCAGGTTGTCCATCACCTGCATCAGGCGGTCCGGGTCCGCGCGCACGCGCACACCCGCGGGGGCGGGGCCCAGCTCCAGCCGGACGCCGAACTGGCCGGCGTAGCCGCGCGCCGCCTCCACCGCTTGCCCGAGGAACGGCGCCACCTCGAGCGGCTGCATGTTGAAGGTCATGACGCCGGACTCGATCTTCTGCAGGTCGAGGATGTCGGTCACCAGCCGGACCAGGCGCTGGCTGTTGCGGTGCGCGACGTCGAGGAGCTGCTCGCCCTGCTCGTTGAGCTGCCCGCCCAGGCCGGACTTCAGCAGGTTCAGCGCGCCGTGGATGGAGGTGAGCGGCGTGCGGACCTCGTGGCTGATCACGCAGATGAACTCGTTCTTGAGCTGCTCCAGCCGGCGGCCCTCGAGCAGCTCGTCGCGCGCCGCGCCCTCGGCCTGCAGCGCCGCGCGCAGCCGGTCCTCGAGGCCCTTGTTCACGGCGTGCAGCGTCTGGCTCAGCTGCTCGAACCCGCGGCGCGTCAGCTCGAACGGGGCCAGCGCCTCGGCGAGGAACTCCGAGGCGCGGCTGGCCATGCGCGGGGGGTCGGCCAGCGCCTGCTCCGCCACCCCGCGCGAGCCGAGCGCCTGCTGGTGCAGCGCGGTCATCTCCAGCACGCCCATCCCGTCCCCGACCGCGCGGCGGCCGAGCTCGTAGGCGTGGAGCAGGCCTTCCTCGGCCCCGCTCTTCGCGTAGTCCGACAGCGCGCGCTCGTACGTCTCGCGCAGCTCCCGCGCCGCGGCCTTCATGGCAGCCACTTCCGCACGGTGACGCTCGTTCCCTCGCCCGCGCCCGACGAGATCTCGAACTCGTCCATCAGCCGGCGCACTCCGGGCAGCCCCACCCCGAGGCCCGGACCGGCGGCGTACCCGCTGCCGAGGGCCTTCACCACGTCCGGGATGCCGGGGCCCGAATCGCGGGCCTGGATCGTGATGCCGGGCCGGCCGTCCTTCTCCACGACCGTGAGCACGATCGCGCCGCTGCCCGCGTAGTCGATGATGTTGCGCGCGAGCTCGGAGATCGCGGTCGCGATCACGGTCAGGTCGCTGCCGGTGAAGCCGATGCTCGTGGCCAGCGCGCGCCCGAGCTGGCGCGCCGCGACGACGTCGGTGGACGACGCGATCGGCACGACGGTCTCTCCGCCGAGGATATCCGGCACACCGCCTCCCGAGGGACGGCTAGCCATCGTGGCGTGCGAGCGCATGCAGCCGTTCCTTGATCCGCGCCGCGAGACGAAGAAGCGTCGCCGCCCGCGCGTGCCGCGTGTTCATCGGCGGTGAGGCGTCATCTCCGGACCTCGTCCCTCCGCCGCGGCCCGGGAGGGAGGGCGCGCGGGGACGCACCACGCGAGGACGCCGGTCAATCGGCCGCGACTCGCGTCGCGCAGCCGCACCGCGCGTCCCAGCTCATCGGTTCGGTGAACACGTGACCGTCTCTTGACTCTGGAATCGAGACTACCGTCCAGGGCGGCGGACGGTCAAGGCCATTCGTGTCAATGTGTTCGAAGCGTGTCCGGCGGCGCTCCTACACAAAACTTGTATAGACACGCGAACAGCGTGCGCGAGCGCGCAGGCTAGTCGAGCACCGGCAAACGGATGACCTTGTGCGCGATGGCCCACTTGATCAGCTCGGCGCGATCGTGGACGCCCAGCTTCCGCATCAGGTTCGTCTTGTGCACGTCCACCGTCTTCAGCGCGAGCCCCAGGTCGGTCGCGACCTGCTTGGGCGACGAGCCCTCCGCCAGCAGCTTCACGATCTCGCGCTCGCGCGGGGTCAGGAGGTCGTATTTCGTCTCGGCGCGCGGCGGCCCGTCCACGTAGTGCTCGACCATGGCCTTCAGCGCCTGCGGGCTCATGTAGCGTCCGCCGCTGGTCACGGCGCGGATCGCGTACACGAGCTGCGCGATCGGGACGTCCTTCAGGACGTAGCCGGCCGCGCCGGCCTGCATGCACTGCGCGACCAGCTCCTGCTCCCCGTACATGGTGAGGATCAGCACGTGGATGGCCGGGTCGGCC
>DATBIZ010000472.1:0-5058 GCA_036556645.1 Vicinamibacteria bacterium
GCGTCACACGGCGGGCTCAACTTCTACATCGGCAACCACCCGCAGGCGGACGGCGCGTACGCGGCGCCGCCCGGCGTCGCGCCGACCATCGAGGGCCAGGCCGCGGACACGCGCCGGGTGGCCGAGCAGGCGGAGGGACGCGCGCTGACCGATGGCGAGGTCTCCTCGCACTTCTACGCGCGCGGCTGGCGGTGGATCCGCGCCGAGCCCGCGGCCGCCGTCCGCCTCCTCCTTCGGAAGCTCGCCCTCACCCTGAACGCGGCCGAGCTGCCGCTGAACTACTCCTACGCGTACTGGTCGCGCGACGAGCCGACGATCCTCCGCTTCCTGTTCGTCGGGTCGTGGCTGCTCGTGCCGCTGGGCGCGGCCGGGCTCTTCGTCGCCCCGCGCCTGCCGGCGCGGGCGTTCGCGGTCTGGGCGGCCTTCCTTCCCGCCTACGCGGCCGCGGTCGCGGTGTTCTTCGTGGCCTGGCGCTACCGGCTGCCGCTGCTGGTGGCGTTGTGCGTCGCGGCGGGGGCGGCCCTCGACTGGCTGTGGCGTGCGGCGGCCACCCGGCGCGCGCCCCGGTGGCGGGCGGTGGCGGCGGCGGGCGCGCTCGCCGGGCTGCTCGCCTTCCTGCCGCTGCGCGCGGACGAGGGCCTCGCCGACGAGCGGGGCGAGCGGATCGTGCACCTGATCGTGGAGGGACGCGGCGCCGAGGCCGAGCGCCTGCTGGAACGGACCGCGCCGATCCACCGCGACCCCGGCCTGCTGCACTACCGCGTCGGCCGGGCGTGGCTCGACGCCGGCCGGCCCGGCGAGGCGGTCGCGCCGCTCCAGCGGTCGCTGACGTTCGCGCCGGACCAGGGCGAGGTGCACCTGGCGCTCGGACAGGCCCTCCTGCGCCTGGGGCGCGCGGCGCAGGCGCGCCCGCACCTGGAGCGTGCGCACGCGGCCCGCGCGTTCCCCGACGTGGCGGGGCTCGAGCTGGCGCGGGCGCTCGCCGCCCTGGGCGAGCGCGAAGCCGCCGCGCGCGTGGTCGCGGGCACTCCGCTGCTCGCGGACACCGACGCCACCACCGCCACCGCGCTGGGCGTGGCCGCAGTGACGGTCGGCGAGCCCGCGGAGGCGCTGCGCTTTCTCGAGCGCGCGCTCACGCTGGACGCGGGCGCGGCGACCGCCCACGAGCATCGCGGGCTCGCCCTGGAGCAGCTCGGCCGCCGGCCGGAGGCGATCGCCGCCCTCCAGGCCGCCTGCCGCCTCGACCCGTCCGACCCGAGCGCGGCGTTCAACCTGGCCCTCCTGCTCGCGCGCGCGGGCCGGCTGGCCGAGGCCCGCGCCGCGGCCGAGCGCGCGCGCACGCTCGACCCGTCCTCGCCCGCCACGCGGGAGCTGCTCGACGCGCTCGGCCGCTGAGGGCACGGCGAACCCTCAGGGCAGGCGCGCCAGCGCCTCGCGCAGCCGGGCCTGCGTGGGGTCGAGCGCCAGCGAGCGCTCGAACGCCCGGCGCGCGTCGGCGGGGCGGCCGAGGCAGAGCATCGCGGTGCCGGCGAGGCCGTGGGCCACCGCCAGGTGGGGGACGGCGCGGCGCGCCGCCTCGAAGTCCTCCAGCGCGCCCGCGCAGTCGCGCGCTTCGATGCGCAGCGACCCGCGCTGCAGCCGCAGCTCCGGCGCGTCCGGGGCGCGCGCGATCGCGCCGTCGAGCAGCCGGCGGGCGCGCGCGGCGTCCCCGCGGCGGCGGTGCGCGGCCACGGTCGCGGCGACGATCCCGGGGCCGTTGCCCAGCCCGTCGGCCAGCGCGCCGAGCAGGAGCGCATCGGCGCGCGCGGGGTCCTTGTCCACCAGCAGGCCGCTCAGGTTCTGGGCGGCCGCGGCGCGGCGCGGGTCTATGCGCAGGGCGGACTCGAACGCCGCGCGCGCTTCGTCCTCGCGGCCCGCCGCGAGCAGGAGCAGCCCTTCGTTGTTGAACGAGCCCGCCGTGCGCGTGCCGGCCGGCGCACCCGCCGGCCGGGCCGCCGGCTCCCCCGCCCCGAGGTAGCCGAGCGCGCGCAGCTTCTCGAGCGTGGCCTGCGCATCGGGACCGGCGGCCGCCATCCGGGGCACGTCCCGCGGGCCGTAGTCGCGGACCTCGTCGCTCTCGCGCACGCCGCCAAGCGCCGGGGCCTCGAGGCCCGACCCGCGCGGCAGGCCCAGCAGCGCGAGGATGGTGGCAGCGACCTGGCCCACGCGCCCTTCGCCGCGCGCGGCCGGCTCGATCCCGCCGCCCCAGACCAGGAACATGCCCTCGTCGCGGTGCCACAGCCCGGCGCTGGCCTGCTCGAGGCTGTCGGGCCGAGCCGGCCGCCCTTCGTCCCAGAGGAACCCGTGGTCGGACACCACGAGGAGCGCGGCGCCCAGGTCCTCGGCCGCCTGCCGGTACTGGCCGAGCATGGCGTCCACCTCGCGGAAGTACGTCTCGGGCACGCGGCTCCACCGCTCGAACTCGCCTTCCGCGACGGTGGGCAGGCGCGGCGGCGCGTAGGGCGCGAACACGTGGCCGACCGAGTCGGTGCCCTGGATGTACACGAACGTGAGCGCCGGCCGCCGGGCGCGGATGCGCTCCAGCGCGAGGCGGTGGAACAGGCGCGTCTCCACCAGGATCCGCCAGAGCGCGGCGACCGGGTGCGCGTGGGGGTCCGGCCGCGCGGCGAGCTCGGCGTGATCCGCGGCGGTCAGCCACGGCAGGTAGCGCTGCAGCTCCGCGAGCGTGACCTCCGCCTCCGCCGCCGCGCGCGCCGCGACCACGCGTGGCTCCTCGGAGGCCGGGTGCACCGCGCCGGGAGGCACGCGCGCCTCGCGGCGCTGGAAGGCGAACAGGCGGTCCGAGACCATGATCCCGCGCACCGGCTCCGCCGGGTGCGTCGCCCAGAGGCCCAGGACCGCGACCTCCATCCCCGCCTCGCTGGCCATCTCCCAGACCGCTTTCGCCTGCCGCTCGTCGGAGGTGATCGGCTCGCGCTGGCCGGTGGTGGGATGGAACCGCGTGAAGTCGAGGATGCGGTGCCGCAGCGGGCTCACGCCGGTGGCGATCGTGGTCCACACCAGCGGGGAGAGCGGGGGCACGATCGAGCGCAGCACGCCGGGGCGGCCCTCGCGCGCGAGCCGTGCCAGCTCGGGCATGGCGCCCGCCGCGAGGTAGCGGTCGAGGAGGTGCCAGTCCGCGCCGTCCAGGCCGACCACGATCACGCGCGGCGTCCGGCGGACCGCCCACGTGCGCCAGGCCAGGAACGCGCCGGCCGCGACCGCCAGCACGAGGACCAGGCCGGCGGCACGTCGCGCACGCAGGGTCATGGACAAGGCATGTTACCAACAGCGAAAACGACGACGGTGGCGAGCGCGTCGTCTCGAGGTCGCGCGCCGGGCGCTCGGGGCGTGCGTGTTAACATCCGCGGTCCCGAGATGAAGGACCTGGTCACGGCGCAAGACGTCCAGGCCGTGCCGCCAGGAGCGGAGATCGCGACCTCGCCCGGCGCGATCGTCACGCCCTGGGCCCGCGAGGTCGCGGCCGCGCGCGGCGTGCGGATCGTGACCGCCTCGCCCGGCTCCGAAGGCGCGGCCGCCGTGGTGGCGCTCGGCGCGGACCACGGCGGCTACGCGCTGAAGGAGGCGCTCAAGCCGGCGCTGCAGCGCCTGGGCTGGCGCTTCCTCGACCTCGGCACCTTCTCGACCGACCCGGTGGACTACCCCGACCTCGCGCTGGCCGTGGCGCGCGCGGTGCGCGAGCGGCGCGCCCGGCTGGGGATCGTGGTGGACGGCGCCGGGATCGGCTCGGCCATGGCCGCGAACAAGGTCCCCGGCATCCGCGCCGCCACCTGCCACGACGTCGCCTCCGCGAAGAACGCGCGCGAGCACAACGACGCGAACGTGCTCTCCCTGGGCGCGAGGTTCGTGGATCCCGCCCGCGCTGCCGAGGTCGTGGAGGCCTTCCTGGTCTCCGCGTGCACCGAGGAGCGCCACGCCCGGCGCGTGGGCAAGATCATCGCGATCGAGGAGAAGTACGCCCGGTGAGCCGGCGGCGGGCGTGAGCGACGAACGGCTGGTGCAGGCGGTCGTCCGCGCGGTGCTCGCGCAGATGCGGCCGGAGGAGCCGCCCTGCGCCTGCCACGCCGCGGCCGGCGGGTGCTGTCCGGACCGCCTCGGCCGCCTGGTCGGCGAGGGCGCCGCCCGCTTCGGCCTGCAGGCGCCGCGCGCGCTCTACCCGCGGGAGCTCGCGCGCACGATCGACCACACCCTGCTCAAGCCGGAGGCGACGCGCGCGCAGGTCGAGGCGCTCTGCCGCGAAGCGGTCGAGCACGGCTTCGCCACCGTGTGCGTCAACCCGGGGTGGGTGCGGCTGTGCGCGGCGCTGCTCGCCGGCTCCGACTCGCGGGTGTGCACCGTGGTCGGCTTCCCGCTGGGGGCGACCCTGCCCGAGGTGAAGGCGTTCGAGGCCGCGCGCGTGGTCGCGGACGGCGCGTGCGAGGTGGACATGGTGATCAACGTCGGCGCCCTGAAGTCGGGCGACCACCGGCTCGTCGAGCGCGACGTGGCCGCGGTCGTGGAGGCGAGCCGCGCCGGCGGCGCGCTGGTCAAGGTCATCATCGAGGCGGCGCTGCTCACCGACGACGAGAAGGTGAAGGCGTGCGTGATCGCGAAGGTGGCGGGCGCCGACTTCGTGAAGACCTCCACCGGGTTCGGTCCCGGCGGCGCGACCGCGGCGGACGTGGCGTTGATGCGGCGCGTGGTCGGCCCGGAGATGGGGGTCAAGGCCGCGGGCGGGGTGCGCGACCTCAGGTCCGCGCAGGCGATGCTGGACGCGGGCGCGGACCGCATCGGCGCCAGCGTCGGGGTGAAGATCGTGCAGGAGAGCGCGGGCGGCGCCAGCGCGACGCCGGCGGGGTCCGGAGGCTACTGACTCCGCCGCGGCCGGTTCGCGCTCCTAGGCGCCACCACGCCGGAGCAGGCGCAGGCCGTTGCCGATGACGAGCAGCGACGCGCCCATGTCCGCGCCGACCGCGGCCCACAGGCTGCCGTAGCCGGCGAGCGCGAGACCGAGCACCG
>DATBIZ010000473.1:0-3769 GCA_036556645.1 Vicinamibacteria bacterium
CAGCGTGGGCGGCGTGGCGGTGGTGAAGCACGAGGCCCACGCGCGCTGGCTGCAGTTCTACCAGAACGCGGCCGGCGCGATCCTCTCGCCCTTCGACTCGTGGCTGGTGCTGCGCGGGACGAAGACGCTGGCCCTGCGCATGCCGCGGCACGAGGAGAACGGGCGCGTGGTGGCCGAGTTCCTGCGCGGGCAGGAGAAGGTGAAGAAGGTCTACTGGCCGGGCTTCCCCGACCATCCGGGCCACGCGGTGCAGAAGCGGCAGGCCAGCGGCTTCGGCGCGCTGATCTCCTTCGACCTCGGCTCGCGCGGGGCCGCGGAGCGGCTGCTGGGCGGCGTCAAGCTGTGCTCGCTCGGCGAGAGCCTCGGCGGGGTCGAGACCCTGATCTCGCACCCCGCGACCATGACCCACGCGGGTTACACGCAGGCCGAGCGCGACCAGCTCGGGATCACGGACGGGCTCGTGCGGATCAGCGTCGGCTGCGAGGACGCCGAAGACCTCCTGGACGACCTCCGGACCGCGCTGCGGGCCGTCTAGCCCGCCGCGTTCTCGTCCAGCCAGGCGAGGTACGGCGCGTGGCCGGCCTCGATCGGCAGCGCGATCAGCTCGGGCACCTCGTAGGGGTGCAGCGCCAGGAGCGCCTCGCGCAGCGCCTCGAACCTCTCCGCGCGCGTCTTGATCACCAGCAGCAGCTCGCCCTCGCGCTGCACCGCGCCCTTCCAGCGATAGGTGGAGATGAGGCCCGGCACCACGTTCACGCAGGCGGCCAGCCCGCGCTCCACGAGCGCGCGCGCGATCCGGTCGGCATCGTCCTGGGTGCCGACCGTGGTCAAGGCGACGATCCGCGCGGTCATGCCTTCGCGCCGTCCTCCACGGCACGGACCTGCTCGGCGGTGAGGGGGACGACCGAGAGGCGGCCCTGGCGCACGAGCGGGCTGTCCGCGAACACCGGCAGCGCCTTGATCGTCTCCAGCGTGACCGGCCGCGCGAGCCGGCCCGCCGGCTCGAGGTCCACCACCACCAGCCGCCCGCTCTTGTCCGTCGGATCGGGGTAGGCCGCCTTCACCACGCGCGCGCGGCCCACCACCGCCTTCTCGCCGCCGGTGTGGTAGACGAAGGCGCGGTCGCCCGACTTCATCGCGCGCAGGTTCCGCAGCGCCACCGGGTTGGTCACCCCGTCCCACACCGCACGGCCTTCCCGCTCGAGGTCCTGGTAGGAGTAGGTCCCCGGCTCCGTCTTCAGCAGCCACATCGTCGCCTCCGGCCCACCGCGATCTTACCGCGCGCGCCTTCCGCGTTGACGCCCGCGCGCGGCGGGTGATAGTCTTACAGTGCTTTTTTGATAAGACACCGTAAGACGCCATGGACGATCCCGGCGACATCCGGCGGCGGGTAAGGGCGGCGCTGGCGGAGCAGCGCCGCACGGTGCGGGCGCTGCTGGTGGCGCGCGCGCAGCTCACCGGCTCGCTGATCACGCGCTACGGCCGCTGCGGCAAGCCGGGCTGCGCCTGCGGCCGCGGCGCGGGCCACGGCCCCTATTACGTCCTCTCGCGCCGGAGCGGCGGCAAGGGCGCGTACGAGTACCTCGACGCTCCGCGGGCGCGCGCGGCGCGGGGGCTGGTGGGCCGCGCACGCGCGTTCCGCCACGGCCTGCGGCGCCTGCAGCGGCTGAACCTCGAGCTGCTCGTCCTCTTGCGCCGTTATCAGGACGCGATGAGCCGGCGCGGAGGACGCCGGGTGGGACTGACCGCGGACGCCAGCTGATTTGTATTTGAATTACAAGCTGTTACGATGAACTGCTCAAGTAAGGGATCAGCTCGATTCCATGCGTGACGAGCGCGGCCGCAACGACGCCAGCCTCCGCCGGAAGGCGGCGACGCTCGCCTCGGTGATCCTGGTGATCGCGCTGGTCGTCGGCTCGCTCTTCGGCGACCGCGGCTTCCTCCAGCTCGTGCGCCAGCAACACAGGGCGGAGGAGCTGGCGCGCGAGATCGAGGACCTGCGCCTGGAGAACCGCCGCCTCGCCTCCGAGATCGCGGCGCTGCGGTCCGATCCGCGCGCGATCGAACGGCTGGCGCGCGAGGAGCTCGGCCTCGTACGCTCGGGCGAGACGGTGTTCCTGATCCGCGAAGACCCGGCGCCGTCCGAGCGTTAGCCGGCCGCTGGCGGCGCGCGCGGCGGAAATCCTGTTGACATCCGGCCGCGCCGGGCATGTAGAATGACGCTCCCTTTCGCCGCTGATCCCCGCACGCATCCCGCTTCCGAGGAGGATGGATTCGATGCCGAAGCCGATGACCAAGTCGAAGATCGTGGCCGCCCTGGCGGAGCAGGTCGAGATCCCCAAGAAGACCTCGGCCGCCTACCTCGAAGCGCTGGCCCAGATGGCCTACCGCGAGGCGAAGAACGGCTTCACGATCCCCGGCGTGGGAAAGCTGGTGGTCCGCAGCTACAAGGCGCGCGTCGGCCGGAATCCCCAGACCGGCGAGGAGATCAAGATCCCCGCCCGCAAGCGGCTCAAGTTCGTCGTGGCCAAGGCGGCCAAGGATGCCGCGCTCGGAGCCGCCAAGTAGGCCGTTCGGCCGCTGCCGCCTCGAGCTGGTCCAGGGGGACCTGACCCGGCAAGACGTCGACGCGATCGTCAACGCCGCGAACTCGAGCCTGATGGGAGGCGGCGGCGTGGACGGCGCCATCCATCGGGCGGGCGGGCCCGCCATCCTCGCGGAGTGCCGCCGGATCGTGGACGCCCGCGGTCCGCTCGCGGCCGGCGACGCGGTGATCACCACGGCGGGGCGGCTGCCCTGCCGGCACGTGATCCACACCGTGGGGCCGCGCTGGCGCGACGGCCGGCACGGCGAGCCGGCGACGCTGGCCGCCTGCTACGTCAGCAGCCTGCGCCTCGCGCGCGAGCACGGCCTGCGCTCGGTGGCGTTCCCCAGCATCGCCACCGGCGCCTACGGCTATCCGGTGAGCGAGGCCGCCCGCGTCGCGATCTCGACCGTCAGGCGCGAGGTGGAGGGCGCCGAGGCGCCCGACCTCGTGCGCTGGGTGCTGTTCAGCCCGGCCGATCTGGCCGCCTACGCGGCGGCGCTGGCGGAGGCCGCGCCGGCGTAGCCGCCTAGCCTAGCGGGCCAGCTTTTCCAGCTCCGGCTCGAGCGCGGCCAGCCACTGGTCGAAGTCGTCCTGCGCTTCGACCACGATCTCGATCTTGCCGTTCGGAAGCCGTCGCGCGCGGCCGGGATGGCGCGGTCCGAGGGGGATGACCAGGCTCTCGCGGTGGATGCCGAGCCGGTCGGTGACGGCGAAGATCCGCTCGATCTCGCGCATGGTCACCATCTCGAGCACGGGACCAGCATTCCGCGCCGCCGCCCCTGGCGTCAAGCGTTGCCGCGCTGTCGCCGCGCGACTAGAGTGAAGGCGATCATGACCGACGCGCTGTCGTCAGCGGCCGCGCCGCGCGCGGCCACGCTCGAGGAGCGGGTGCTGGAGGTCGTGCGCGCGCTGGCCGCCGAGGCCGGCGGCGGCCGCGCCGCGCGCGCGGTCACGCCCGCGGCGTCGCTCGAGCGCGACCTCGGGCTGGGCAGCCTGGAGCGGGTGGAGCTGCTGCTGCGACTGGAGCGGGCGTTCGGGCGGAAGCTCGCGGACGAGGCGCTCTCGCTGGACACGCCGGCGGCGCTGGCGCGGGCGCTGCTCGCCGGGGGCGCCGCGAGCGCGCCGGCGGCGGAGGGGAGGGCGCCTGGCGGCGCGATCGGGGCGGCCGTGCCGCTCGCCGCG
>DATBIZ010000474.1:0-3102 GCA_036556645.1 Vicinamibacteria bacterium
TGCACAAGAACACCAAGAGCCTGCTCGACAGCAACCTGCAGGACGGCCAGTTCATCTCCGCGGCGGGGAAGGACGTGGTGGTGATCGGCGGCGGCGACACCGGCACCGACTGCGTGGGCACCGCCATGCGCCACGGCTGCCGCAGCCTGGTGCAGCTCGAGATCCTCCCCAGGCCGCCGCTCGAGCGCGCGGCCGACAACCCGTGGCCACAGTGGCCGAAGGTCTACAAGCTCGACTACGGCCAGGAGGAGGCGGCGGCCAGGTTCGGGGCCGACCCCCGCGACTACTGCGTCACGACCAGGCGCTTCGTCGGCGATGCGAGCGGCCGCGTGACCGCGCTGGAGACCGTGCGCATCGAGTGGGTGCGCGACAACGGCCGCTTCGCGATGAAGGAGGTCCCCGGCACGGAGAAGACGCTGCCGGCCACGCTCGTGTTGCTGGCCATGGGCTTCCTCGGCCCCGAGCGCGGCGGGATGCTCGATCAGCTCGGCGTCACCCTGGACGGGCGGGGGAACGTGGCGACCGATCCCGTCACCGGGATGACCAACGTGCCCGGCGTGTTCGCGGCCGGGGACATGCGGCGCGGCCAGTCGCTGGTGGTGTGGGCGATCGCGGAGGGCCGCGAGGCCGCCCGGCGCGCCGACCGCTACCTGCGGAACGCTTCCTAGGGAGTCGCGCCATGCGGCAGCTCCGCTATTCGGTGGCGGCGAGCCTGGACGGCTACATCGCGGGGCCGAGCGGCGAGTTCGACTGGATCCCGATCGACCCCGACATCGACTTCGAGGCGATGTACGCCGGCTTCAGCTCGATCGCGATGGGACGCCGCTCGTACGAGGTGTTCGTCTCCACCGGCGGCGCGCCGGGGCCGGCGCTGCCGACCTACGTCTACTCGCGGACGCGGCCCGAAGGCGAGCGCGACGGCGTGACGTTCGTGCGCGACGCCGCGCCCCACCTCGCCGCGCTGAAGCGGCAGGGCGGAGACAAGCCGATCTGGCTCTGGGGCGGCGGGGAGTTCTTCCGCGAGATGGCCGCGGCCGGCCTGGTGGACGGCGTGGACGTGGCGATCCTGCCCATCCTGCTCGGCGGCGGCATCCCGCTGCTCCCGGTGCCGGCGCCCCGGCTCACGCTGGAGCTGAAGAAGCACCGGCTGTACCCCAGGACCGGGACGCTGTTCCTGGAGTACGACGTCCGCCGATGACTCCCGGTTCGGCTACCGCTTCGCTCGGCTCGGCTCGGCTCGGTTCGGTTCAACTCAGGCCGGGATCGGGTTGTCCTCGTCCTTGGCGAAGTGGGAGATGAACTCCCGCAGGCGCTTCTCCTCGGCGCGCTTGCGCTCCTGGAACTGCGCGAACGCGCGCACGGCCTCCTCGGTGCCGCGCTTGAGCCGCTCCAGCTCCGCGTTCGAGTCGCGCAGGACGGTCTCCAGCTCCTGCTGCACGGTCTGGACCCGGCCCATGGTCCGCGCGCGCAGCTCGTCGACCTCGCGCTGCTTGAAGGTCTCGAAGGCTTCCAGGGCATGGTCGCGCGCGACCGCGTCCTGCACCACGTCGCGCACGGAGACCGCGGCCGCGTCGAGCGCGGCCATGATCGCCTTGCGCTTGGTGTCGCGGTCGAGCGAACCGAAGCGCTTGGTCTCGAGCATCTCGCCGATGCGGTCCACGCCGTAGCCGTGCGGCGGCGGGTGGACACCCGCCTCGCGATAGACGGCGTTCCAGTCCGCGACGTCGAGCGGCACGCTCGATCGCGTCAGCGCGGGAGGCGAGGAGACCGGGAACGCGTCGGCCTCGGACTCCGGCGGCGTGCCCTTTCCGCCGGGGGTCTCGATGTAGCGGATGCCCTTGCTCATCAGCTCCTTGATCGGGCTCATCGCTCCTCCTGGCGGGCGGGCTTGGGCCCGGCGGCGGCCGCCGCGGGTTCCGCGGACGGACCGGCCGCGGGCTTGTCGACGGCCAGGGCCGACTTGTCGGCGGAGGCGCCGGTCCTCTCCGTCACCGGCCCGATCGGGGACATCGGCTTGACGGGCGTGACGGGCGGCGCCGCGGAGTTCTCGCGGGCGGCGGCCGCCACCGGCTGCGTGTCGGCGGGGCGCGCCGGCGCGGCGGCCGGCCGGGCGGGCTCGCTGGCCGCCGCCGGCATGAGGGCCGTCGGCGGCGCGGCCGCGGGCGGTCCCGCGGGCGCCGCCACCGGCTGCGCGCCCGGACGGGGGGCCACCGCGGGCTGGGCCGAGACCGCCGGCCGCGGCTCGACGAAATGGGTGACGATCCGGTGGAGCCGCTCCTCCTCGCGCCGCTTGCGCGCGCGGAGCTGCGCGAAGGCCTGGTCCGAGGCGTCGATGGTGCGCTTGAGCTCCTCGATCTCGGCGTTCTTCTGCTTGCGGAACGCGTCCACCTGGTCGCGCAGCACCTGCGCGCGGCGCTCCGCGCGCATCTGCAGGAGCTGCAGCTCGAACGCCTTGTCCGCCTCGAAGGCGGCCAGCGCCTTGGCGCGCAGGAGCGCGTCGTCGATGATGTCGCGCAGCGGGACGCGCGCGGCCTCGAGCGCGACCTGGGCCGCGGTGGCGCGCACCTCGCGCGGGGCCGAGGCCAGGTGCGGGCTGCTCAGCATCTCGGTGAGCTTGTCCACGCCGTAGCCGTGCAGCGGCGACTCGATGCCCGCTTCCTTGTAGATGGTGGCCAGGTCCGGCACGGTGGCCGGCGCCTTCCAGCGCACGGCGCGGCCCGCGGCTTCCACGCTCTCGGCGCCGCGCAGGTCCGGCCCGCGGCCGACCTCGGGACGGCGGGCGTCGGCCTTCGGCGCGCCGTCGCGCAGCGCCTCCTTGGTGGCGGCCGGCCGGGTCTCCACGCGGGGCGCCGCCGCCGTCGCGCGCGCGACCTCGAGGTCGACCTGCGGCGTCTCCCAGGCGAACGGCTTGTCCTCGGGGGGCGGCGTGACCGGCGCGGCGGAGTCCGGGGTCTTGACCGCCTCGCGGACACGTCCGGCCAGCTCCTTCAGGTTCATTACGGTCCTCCTGTCCCTTGGCTGGCCTACGCGCGGGTGGGCCGGCACCTTGAGGCTTCTAACAACCGCGACACCCGTGTGTCAAGGTTTGCGCTCACATTCGGC
>DATBIZ010000475.1:0-2412 GCA_036556645.1 Vicinamibacteria bacterium
CCCCAACCTCTCCGCGGTGATCTCGAACATGGTGGACGAGAAGCAGGTCACCGAGAACCTGGCGGTGGTGACGGCGTAGCGGCGCCGGGCCGCCCCGGGAAGTCGCTGACATTGACAGACATGGGCCGCGAGCGCGATACTCGCGGCCGTTTCGTCCCGACAAGGTCCAAATGCATGTGACGACGCCCCGCATCTTCTTGTTAGTGGGCGCCCTGACCCTGCCCGGCGCCGCCGCCGCGGAGACCGGGTACGACCTGTGGCTGCGGTACCGCCCGCTCGCGGACGCGGCGCAGCGTGACGCCTACGCGCGCCGCGCCACGGCGATCGTCGTGCAGGAGCGGACGCCGTCCGCGGAGGCCACGCGCCGCGAGCTGCAGCGCGGGCTCGGCGGATTGCTCGGAAACGAGGTACCCGGCGCCGATGCGCCGCGCGACGGCGCGGTGGTGGCCGGGACGCCCGCGGGCTCCCCGCTCGTCGCCGCGCTCGGATGGGACGCGCGGCTGAGCGCGCTCGGCCCCGAGGGGTACGTGATCCGCTCGACGCGCGTGGGGCCGCATGAAGTGACCGTGATCGCGTCGCAGGGTCCCACCGGCGTGCTCTACGGGGCGTTCCACCTGCTGCGGCTCGTCCAGACCGGACAGCCGATGGCGCGCCTGGACCTCGCACAGAAGCCGCGCGTCGCGCGCCGGCTGCTCAACCACTGGGACAACCTCGACGGCACGATCGAGCGCGGCTACGCCGGGCGCTCGCTGTGGAATTGGGAGGAGCTGCCGGGCCGCGTGGACCCGCGCGTGACCGACTACGCCCGCGCGAACGCGTCGCTCGGCGTCAACGGCACGGTCGTGAACAGCGTCAACGCGAGCCCGCGGTCGCTGAGCGCGCCGTACCTCGAGAAGGCCGCGGCGCTGGCCACGGCGTTCCGGCCCTACGGGATCCGCCTCTACCTGGCCGCCAACTTCGCCGCGCCGAAGCTGCTCGGCGGCCTGGCCACCGCCGACCCGCTCGACCCCGGCGTGGCGCGCTGGTGGAAGGACAAGGCCGCCGAGATCCAGCGGCTGATCCCCGACTTCGGCGGCTTCGTGGTCAAGGCCAACAGCGAGGGCCAGCCGGGACCGCAGGACTACGGCCGCACGCACGCGGACGGCGCGAACGTGCTCGCGGACGCGGTCGCGCCGCGGGGCGGGATCGTGATGTGGCGCGCGTTCGTCTACGACGCGGACGTGGATCCCGACCGGGTCAAGCGCGCCTACAAGGAGTTCGTGCCGCTCGACGGCCGGTTCCGCGACAACGTGTTCGTCCAGGTCAAGAACGGGCCGCTCGACTTCCAGCCCCGCGAGCCGTTCCATCCCCTGTTCGGCGCCCTGCGCACGCCGATCATGGCCGAGCTGCAGGTCACGCAGGAGTACCTCGGGCACTCGAACCACCTCGTCTACCTCGCCCCCATGTGGAGGGAGTTCCTCGACGCGGACACCCACGCGAAGGGGCCGGGCTCGTTCGTGGCGAAGCTGGTGGACGGCACGCTCACCGGCGAGCGCCGCACCGGCATCGCCGGCGTCGCCAACACCGGCCGCGACACGAACTGGACCGGCCACGACTTCGCGCAGGCGAACTGGTACGCGTATGGGCGCCTGGCCTGGGATCCCGGCCTGTCCGCCGAGGCCATCGCGGACGAGTGGATCCGCATGACGTGGAGCCATGCGCCCGACGTGGTCGCCGCGATCCGGTCGCTCATGTTCGGCTCGCACGAGGCGCTGGTGGACTACACGATGCCGCTGGGCCTGCACCACCTGATCGGCGGCGACCACTACGCCCCCATGCCCGAGAACGACGACCCGCGCCGGGTCGACTGGACCGCCACCTACTACCACCGCGCCGACCCGAGCGGGATCGGCTTCGACCGCACGCGGAAGGGGAGCGGGGCGGTGGACCAGTACTTCCCGCCGCTGCGCGACCTGTGGAACGACCCGGCCACGACCCCGGACGCGCTGCTGCTGTGGTTCCACCGGCTGCCCTGGGACCACAAGATGACGTCGGGGCGGACGCTGTGGGAGGAGATCGTGGCCCGCTACCGGCGCGGGGCGGCGAAGGCCGCGGAGATGGAGCGCGAATGGCAGGCGCTCGCCGGCCAGGTGGACGCCCAGCGCCATGCGGCGGTCGCGGCGAAGCTGCGCCGCCAGGCCGCGGATGCGGCCGAGTGGGCCGACAAGTGCGTGCGGTATTTCCAGAAGTTCAGCCAGCGGGGCAGCCAATGAGCGGGCGCGACGCGCAGCAACCGTTCCGGATCCGGGTCGGTCGTCCGACGGCGGTGCCGGTGCCGGTCCCGGGACGGAACCGGTTCCGCCTTCGATGGGCAGTACCGGTACCGGCAGCGTTCCGGCACCGTTTCCGAACCGCGGCGGCGATGCTCACCGC
>DATBIZ010000476.1:0-8706 GCA_036556645.1 Vicinamibacteria bacterium
CCGCCCGCAGTACATCAAGGTCGCGAACACCATCGTGCAGAACCTGCACGAGGAGACGATCAAGCGGGGCGTGATCACCGCGCTCGCGTCCGTGGGCCGGGAGATCCAGGCGTCGTTGATCGCGGAGGGGATCGAGCAGCCGGAGGAGCTCGAGGCGCTGGTGGATCTCGGGGTCAACTACGGGCAGGGCTTCCTCCTCGGACGTCCCGCGGGGAGGATAAAGCCGGGGCACTAGGTGCCCGATCCACGGTCCCGGTGGCTCACCCTGACGGAGACCGCGGCGCTGTCGGGGTCGTAGAACCGCAGCGGCCACTCCGCGGCGTGGCGGATCCCCACCCGCGGCGACACCCCGACGCGCGCCGGCGGCGCGCCCTCGCGCAGCCACAGCGGGGACGTGCGGGCGAAGACGTTCGCGCCGCTCTCGCGCGCGGTCAGGCGCAGCGTGCGGCACAGTCGGCCCGGACCGCGCAGCGCGTCCGGCGCCAGGCGGGCCGTGGTGGGCTCGGCCGCGCGGATCAACACGCAGCCGGGCACGCCTGGCCGGTCCACGGCCAGGTTCAGACAGTGGTGCATCCCATAGATGAAGTAGACGTAGACGGAGCCCGGCGGACCCCAGAGCGGCTCCGTGCGCGCGGTGCGGCCGCGGAAGGCGTGGGCCGCCGGATCCGCCTCGCCCAGATAGGCCTCGGTCTCCACGATCCGCCCGACCAGCGCGCCTCCGCGGTACGGGCGCACCAGCAGATGGCCGAGCAGGCCGCGCGCGGCCTCCAGGGCCGGGCGCTCGAGCACGGCCTCCAGGCGGCGGCGCTCCGCGCCGCGGGCGGGACCGGTCAAGGCGCGGGCGCGGCGGATGGCGCCGCTCAGCGGCGGTGCGAGGTCGTCGCGCGCGGGAACGCGGCGAACTTGCGCTTGCCGCTCGCCGCCCGGGCCCAGTCCCAGGCGAACACGCGGGCGATCTGCTCGACCACCGCGGGGTCCTCGACGATCAGACCCACCTCGCGCCGCCCGTCCAGCTCGAGGCGCCGGAGGCTCTGGCTGCCCACGAACGCCCGGCGCGAGTCCTGCACGATCGCGCGCACGTGCAGCTTGAAGCCGGGCAGCTTGCGCAGCCTCAGGCGTCCCGGCTTCTTGTCCATCGTGCCGAGCACCTTCACCTCGACGCCGGCCCTGGCCCGCCGGCGGAGCAGCTTGATCATGGCGCCGTCGGTGAGGCGGTCGTCGTAGATCAGCAGCTCCCGGCGCGCGGAGGCGATCAGGCGCTGCAGCGCGGCGCGGGCGTTGAGCGGGCTGACCACCAGGTCGGAGCGCCGCGGAAGGTAGCGCGTGCGCTCGAAGTCGGCCTGGAACAGCCGCTGCGCCTCGTGCACCAGCTCGGGCTCGGTGGTGACGAGGCCGAGGCTGCGGCTCTTCTCGATGTCCTGACGGGTGAGGTTGTAGCCGAGCACGTAGAGCGCGGCGCGGTCCACGATCATCATCTTGCCGTGGTAGCGGGCCAGGTCGTCGTGGGTGCGGGCGACGGTGACGCCCGCGCGGCGCAGGCGGCGCTCCAGCGCGCGCACGCCTCCCTTGCCCGAGCGGGCCACCAGCGCCCGCACGGCCACGTGCCGCCGCACCGCGTCGCGCAGCGCACGCTCGACCTGGTCGTGGTCGAGCCGGAACACGTACAGGTCCAGGCGGCGCTTCGCCCCGCCGATCGCGTCGAGCAGCGGGCGCGCGCCGTCCTCGGGCTGGATCAGGAGCCGCATCGCGTGGGGAGCCGCTCCCTCGACTGTAAGGCCTGACCGCGCCGGGCGGGGACCGCGCTACGATGATTCGAGGGGCGAGGAGAAGCACGTGGCCAGGGTGTTCGCGGTGACGCGCACGGAGAGTGCGGACGGCAGTCCCCCGCGGCTGCACGTCGCGGTCTGGGCCTCGAACGAGGACCGCACGCTGTTCGACGCGGAGAGCTTCGGCAGCGTGGCCGACCTGCAGGGCTGGCTCCGCACGCGCGCCCAGGCCGAGGAGGAGCCGCCGGCAATCGTCTGGACCGACGACCTGCGAAGAGACCCCGCGCTGGCGCGGGCGGTCTCGGAGGGCCTGGGCGTCCCGCTGCCGCCGCGCCCGCGCCGCCGCGGCCGGCGGGTGGCGGATCAGCAGCGGCCTTAGGCTGGCGTCATCTCGGGGGGATCGCTCGGGCCGCTGGCCAACTACGGCTGCGATGGCCCTCGCGCTCCCCCCCGAACCCCCCTTCGCGCGCGCCGCCGCGCTGCGCGCGCCGCCGCTCGCTAATCTCCGTCGATCACGTTGCCGATGCCGAGGTGGTCGAGGACCGAGCCCTCGCCCACGCGGCTGCCGCCGGTCTGGGGCGCGGCCTTGTAGATGCGGTCGGCCAGGCGGCTCAGCGGCAGCGACTGCAGCCACACGTGGCCGGGGCCGGTCAGGGTGGCGAAGAACAGCCCCTCGCCGCCGAACAGCGCGGTCTTGATCTTCCCCACGAACTGGATGTCGTAGTTCACCGAGGGCTGCAGGGCCACCAGGCAGCCCGTGTCCACGCGCAGGGTCTCGCCCGGACCGAGGTCCATCCCGTGCACCATCCCGCCCGCGTGCGCGAACACGAGGCCGTCGCCCTGCAGGCGCTGCATGATGAACCCCTCGCCGCCGAAGAGGCCGGCGCCGATCTTGCGCTGGAAGGCGATGCCGACCGACACGCCCTTGGCCGCGCAGAGGAAGGAGTCCTTCTGGCAGACCAGCTCGCCGCCGAGCTTCGCGAGGTCGAGGGAGAGGATCCTCCCCGCGTAGGGCGCGGCGAAGGCCACCTTCTGCACGCCGGCCGAGCGGTTGGTGAAGACGGTCATGAACAGGCTCTCGCCCGTCAGCAGCCGCTTGCCCGCCCCGAGCAGCGCGCCCATCAAGCCGCCCTGCTGCTGGCCGCTGCCGTCGCCGAACACGGTCTCCATCTCGATGCCCTGGGTCATGTACATCATCGAGCCGGCCTCGGCCACCACGCTCTCGCCCGGATCGAGCGCGATCTCCACGAACTGGAGGTCCTCGCCGTAGATCGTGGAGTCGATCTCGTGCGCGCGCCGGGCGCCCGGCACCGGCGGCGGCGCGACCGCGCGCGGCGCGTTGGCGCCACTGAACTCGGCCACGTCCTGCAGCGGCGTCCAGTTGCCCATGCCCTCGGCGAAGAGCAGCGTGCTCGCGTCGATGGTGCCGTTCTGGAGGTTCTGGCGGATCTCGTCCTCGCTGACCGGGCCCACCTGGTGCCCGCCGACCGCCATGTACCACTGCCGCGCCATCGCTATGCCTCCTCGCCGGCGGCCGCGTCGATGCGGGCCGCCGTCTCCGATTCGAGCCTCGCCGTCGTGCCGGGGTCCAGCGCGAGCGCGTGGGCGAGCTGCGCGAGGAAGATGCGCTCCGCCCCCGACACGCCCTCGTCCGCGCGCACCACCGTGAAGGCCAATACGTAGAGCTGCTCGCGCGTGTTCGCCTCCGCCACGCCGGCCACGATCTCGGCCAGCGGGCGCGGCGCGGCGATCTCGCGCTGCACGACCTCCTCCGCGCCCACCGTGCGCGCCTGCTCCAGGATCGCCGCCTTCTCCGGCTCGGCCAGCGTGCCGTCGGCCCGCGCCGCCGCGATCGTGAGGCGCACCAGGCGCAGCAGGTCGGGGGACAGGCCCGCGTCCGCGGGCGCCGCCCCCGGCAGGGGAGGCACCGCGCCGGGGAGCGGCGGCGGGCCCGTTGGCGGCACCGGCCCGGCGGCCCCGCCGGTCCCCTGCTGCTGCCGCTGCTGCTGGACGGCCTCGTAGGCGCCCCAGGCCAGGCCCGCGGCCGTGAGCAGGGTGCCGGCGTTCAGGAACGATCCGCCCCGGCCCCGGCCGCCCGTCAGGTAGCGCATCGCCCCGCGGCCCTTCTTCCGCCGGCCTCCGATGGCGCCCTCGAGCAGCGCCCCGATCAGGCGTTCCGGTGTCACGCTCGCTCCCTCCGCAAGAGGTCGAGCATAACATCGGCCTCGTTGACTTCCCGGCCCCGGCGCACATAGGATCCGGTGTTCCCGCAAGCCCTCGTTACGACGGAACGGCTCCCTCCCGGCGACAAACCGGACGCCGTGTCCGGCGGGGCGCGCTCGCGCGTGCCCGCCGGCGATTCGCCCGGGAAAGGAGTCACACCCATGAGCCTCCGCGTGCGGAGGGTTCGGATCGTGTGGGCGTTCGTGCCCGCGTTCTTCGCGGCGTCGGCCGGCCTCCAGGCGGCGACGTTCGTGGTCGGCAGCGCCGGCGACGCGTCCGACAGCCAGCCGGGCGACGGCGTGTGCGAGACGCCGCTGGGCTGCACGCTGCGCGCCGCGATCCAGGAGGCGAACGCGCTGGCCGGCCTCGACCAGGTCCATTTCGCCATCGGCAGCGGCACGCAGACGATCCGGCCGGCCTCGGCGCTGCCGGCGATCACCGCCCCCGTGGTCATCGACGGCACCACGCAGCCCGGCTTCACCGACCGGCCGCTCATCGTCCTCGACGGGTCGCGCGCGGGCGGAAACGGCCTGCTGGTGACGGGCGGCGGCAGCACGCTGCGCGGCCTGGTCATCGACGGCTTCTCCGGCAACGGGATCGAGGTGCGCAACGGCGGCGGCAACGTGATCGAGACCTGCTACGTGGGGCGGGACGCGACCGGCGACGGCGGACGGGGCAACGGCGACAACGGCATCCTGATCGAGAGCTCCTCGGACAACCGGATCGGCGGTCCGAGCAAGGCGCAGCGCAACCTGGTCTCCGGCAACACGGGCAAGGGAAACGGCGGCGGCATCCGGCTCTCGGGCGGGGGCGGGAACGTCGTCCAGGGCAACTTCATCGGCACCGACATCACCGGCATGCTCGACCGCGGCAACGAGGGCCGCGGCATCTCGGTGGCCTCGTCGAGCAACAACCTGATCGGCGGGCCGGCCGCGGGCGCCGGCAACCTGATCTCGGGCAACCGGGCGACCGGCGTGCGCCTGCTCGGCGGCGCGAGCGGCAACGTGGTGCAGGGGAACTTCATCGGCACGGACCGCACCGGCCAGCCCGTGCTGAAGAACGACCGCGGGGTGCAGATCCGCGGCAGCCACCAGACCCGGGTGCTCGGCAACCTGATCGGCGGCCACGTCTACGACGGCGTGCTGATCCTCGACGGCTCGTCCGACAACGCGGTCGAGGGGAACCTGATCTTCTACAACGGGCAGGGGCCGCTGGGCGATCCCGCCGAGCAGGGCTGGGGCGGGGTGTTCGTCATCACCGGGACGCGGAACCGGATCCTCTCGAACCTGATCTACGGGAACACGCTGCTGGGCATCAACCTCGGCACCGACTTCAACCCGACGCCCAACGACCCCGGCGACGGGGACGGCGGCGCGAACGGCTTCCAGAACTTCCCGGTGGTGACCAGCGCGCACTCCGCGGGCGGGGTGGTGACGGTCAACGGCACGCTCAACAGCACGCCCGGCTCCTCCTTCATCGTGCAGCTCTTCGCCAGCCCGGCGTGCGACGTGCTCGGCTACGGCGAGGGCCTGTACCCGTTCGGGCAGACCACGGTGAACACGAACGGGAGCGGGAACGCGTCGTTCAGCGTGTCGGTGGCGATCGCGCTGCCGGCCGGCTGGGCGATCACCGGCACCGCCACCGGGCCCGAGGGCACGTCGGAGTTCTCGACGTGCACGCCGCTGCAATGAGGGGCGGCCTGTCCGGGTGAGCAGGGACGCGGGCGGGCCGTCCCTGCGCGCGTTGTTCGACCTCGCGGGCCGCGCCGCGATCGTCACCGGCGGCTCGCGGGGCCTCGGCCGCGAGATGGCGGAAGGCCTGGCCGAGGCCGGGGCCGCGCTGATGCTCTGCGCGCGGCGCGAGCAGTGGCTCGGCCCGGCCGTGGAGGAGCTGCGCGCGCGCGGGTTCGCGGTGCAGGGGCGCGCGTGCGACGTGGCGAAGCCCGAGGACGTGCAGGCGGTGGTGGACGCCGCGGTGGCCGCCTACGGCAAGGTGGACATCCTGGTCAACAACGCCGGCGTGTCGTGGGGCGAGGAGCCCGAGCGGATGCCGCTCGACAAGTGGCGTGCCGTGCTCGACACGAACCTGACCGGCGCCTTCCTGTTCGCGCAGGCGGCGGGGCGGGAGATGCTGAAGCGCCGCGACGGGCGCATCGTGAACGTGGCGTCGGTGGCCGGGCTGCGCTCCGCGGTCGGCGGCCCGCACTACGCGGGATACGTGGCCAGCAAGGCCGGCCTGATGGGCCTGACGCGCGAGCTGGCCGCGAGCTGGGGACGGCACGGGATCCGCGTGAACGCGGTCGCGCCCGGCTTCTTCCACTCGCGCCTCGCCGACCCCGTGATCGAGAAGGTCGAGCCGCAGATCCAGGCCCGCAACCCGATCCCGCGCGTCGGCGCGCCCGGCGAGCTCAAGGGCGTGGTGGTGTTCCTCGCCTCCGACGCCTCGAGCTACGTCACCGGGCAGACGATCGTGGTGGACGGTGGCGGCTCGATCGTGTGACCGAGCCGCCGCCGCCGCCGGTCAACGCAGCGTGAAGGAGGTCAGCTTGATCGTCTCCCCGTCCTTCTCGCCCACCACGTCCGCGCGCAGGTGGTCCGCCTTGTCGGACGCCTTGAGGGCCGCCAGCACCTTCTCGTTGCCGGCCGCGTCGAACTTCATGTAGGCGCCGTCGGTGGTCACCAGGCCGTAGCCGCCCTTGGCGCACTGGATCGCGCAGCTGCGCGGGTGCTTGTCGGGGTCCGCCTTCACCTTCGCGATGCAGTGCCCGTCCACGACCGGCACGTTCTTCCACTCCTCGGCCGCGGCGGTTCCCGCCAGCGCGAGGACTCCCGCGAACGCCAGAAGTGCTGCTCTCTTCATCCCGATCTCCTTTCGAGCGATGACGACTACACGGCCGCGGCGCGCGCTCGGACCGCGCCGCCGGCGTCGATCCCCGCCTCCTGACGTGCTTCGGTCAGGCGGGCGAGGGCGAACGCGCCCAGGGCGATCTCGAGGTCGCGAACGGCCAGATCGTAGAACATCCCGGTCGTCACCAGGTTGAGCGCGATGCCGACGAGCCAGGCCATGGCCAGGTAGCCGCCGATGCGCGTGAAGCCGGCCAGGATGGCCAGGCCAACCGCCATCTCGACGACGCCGACCACGCGCATGAACGTGGAGGGGTCCATGGGCAGCGCCCTCTCGACGAGCGGGCTCAGGTACATGCCCCAGTCGGCCAGCAGGTTGAAGAACTTGTCGGCCCCGGCCAGGAGCGGGCCCAGCCCCAGCCCGATCCGCAGCGCCCACCAGACCGTCTCGACCTTGTCGCGCAACGTCCACCTCCACGGCTACAGAGTGCAGAGGCCCCGTCTTGGTGACAGTCCGCTACCGCGCGCCCAGCGCCAGGCGCGCGAGCCCGCGGATCACCGCCTGCGCCGGGTCGGGCGCCGCGCGCACGCTCAGGCGCGTCTCGGCCTGCATCGCGTCCACCACCTCGGGGATCGCCGCGCCGCCGCCGGTGAGGACGAGGCCGTTCTCGATCACCTCGACCTGCGCGTCGATCGGCAGCTCCCGCCACATCCGGAACACGTGCCGGGCCAGCCCCCGCGGCGAGCGGTCGGTCTCCGGGTCCACGTCGCGCTCCGCGAGGCGCAGGTCGCGCGTGCCCATCGGGATCGTTCCGCCCGCGAGCACGCCCGCGTTGCGGAACACGGCGACCTCGGTGAGGCCCGCCCCCACGTCCACCACCATCTCGGCGTACGGCGAGGTCACGTCCACCCCCGCGCCCGCGGCGGCCGCGACCATGGAACCGACGAACTCCACCTTGCGCACGCCGGCCAGCCGCAGCGCCTTGGCCAGGCGCGGCCGCGCCGAGGCCACGTGCAGCGGGCAGGCGGCCACCACGCGGCTCGCGCTCTTCCGCCGTGCGATCAGCCGCGCGGCAAGCCGGCCCGCGCCCTCGGCGTCCACGATCAGCCCGTGCACGACCACCGGCTTGCCGGTCAGGGGATCACGCGTCGGCGTCTGTGACAGGCGCGAGCCGGGCGCAAGGAGCCGCGTGCTCTCGGTGCCCATGTCGAGGGCGATGCCCCGGGTTCGGCGGAGGGTGGCCTGCTTCATGGCGCCTGGGTACGCCGCCGGCGGCAGGCGCCGCCGACCCGGGAACTCTAGAGGGACGCGGGCGTTCGTTCAAGTCGCGCGGCGGCCCTGCACCACGGCCGCACGCTCCTGGTCTCGGCCGGTAGGCCTTCGTGCCTCGGCGTCATTTGAAGTAGCCGGCGGCGTCCACCACCACGTGCGTGGCGCCGGCCGACCCGGGCGGCATCACGCAGTGAACCGCCAGGCGGCCGTCCTCGCCGAGGGTGACGACGAGCGGCCCGGCGCCCTTGACGGCGCCGGGACCGAAGTTGACGGCACTCGTCGGCGTGGGCGCGGCCCCGAAGGGGCTGACGTTGACATGGCCGAGGTGCGTGGGGCCAACGACCGTGACGTTGACCACCACCGCCTCGGCGTCCACGGGGATGCCGCAGACGTTGCCCGCAGGGAAGGCCCGGAAGGCGCCCCCCGGAACGGGCCACCCGTGAAGGCGGGTGTCGAGCAGGCGGCAGGGGCTGATGGTGTAGAAGCCGGTCGGGCCGTCGTCGTCCCCGATGGTGCCGGTGACGGAGGGGGTGGCCACGCTCGCCGAAGCGGACGACACGCTCAGCGAGAAGTATTCGTCGCCTTCCGGATCGAGGTCGGC
>DATBIZ010000477.1:0-5511 GCA_036556645.1 Vicinamibacteria bacterium
GGCTACTACGTGGCCATGGGCAGCGACGCGATCGTGGCCCAGCCGGGCACGATCACGGGCTCGATCGGGGTGTTCGGCGGCAAGTTCAGCCTGCAGGGACTCTACGAGAAGGTGGGGCTCAGCCGGGAGCTGATCAAGCGCGGCCGCCACGCCGACCTGTTCGACACCTACCGCCCCTGGAACGACGAGGAGCGCGCGCACGTCCACCGCATGATGTCCGCGTTCTACGCGCGTTTCGTGGGCAAGGCGGCCGAGGGCCGCAACATGTCCTACGAAGACGTGGACGCCGTCGCGCAGGGGCGCGTGTGGAGCGGCACCGAGGCGCTGGAGAACGGGCTGGTGGACCGCGTGGGCGGCCTCGACGTCGCGCTGACGGTGGCCAAGGAGAAGGCGAAGATCCCGGCCACGCAGGAGGTCCACCTGGTGGTGCTGCCGGAGAAGAAGGGTTTCCTGGAGACCCTGCTCGAGCGGCAGGAGGAAGGCCTCGAGGCCGCGCTGCCCGCCGACATCCGCGGCCTGCTGCGCTGGGCCACCGTGATGCGCCACGGCCAGCCGATGGCCCGCCTGCCCTTCGAGCTCAGCGTCCGCTAGAAAGCCCTAGCTGCCGTACTGCTGCTTGAGCCGCTGGCGCCAGGCGCGCTGGACCGCCGGCATCGGCGAGCCGTGCACCTGCTTGAAGCCCTCGTCCACGCTGCCCGTCTCGCCCATCACGCGGAGCAGGTCGTTCATGCCGCCCATGCCGCGGGTCGCGATCAGGTACTCCACGAACGACAGCGCGCCCATGTAGAAGCCGTACACGCCGCCGTATTGGCCGTCGGCGAGCAGCGCGAGGTGCGGCGGCGACAGCTCGGAGGCGACGCGCTTGCCCTCCATGTACTGGGCCAGGCCCTCGTGCACCTCGCGCGGGGCCACGCCGCGCGTGCGGGCGTACAGGAACGCGTGCACCAGCTCGTGGATCAGCGTGGTGTCCATGTCCGGGGTGAGGCCCGCGCCGAGGCCGCCGATCGGGATGCGGATGCGCCCGTCGATCCCGTCGAAGTTCCCGCCCGCCCAGGCCGGGGCGCCGCTCGCGTTGTAGTAGCCCTCGCGGGTGAACAGGATCACCGGGATCGTCGTCTGCGGCTGGTAATCGAGGGTGCTCGTGAGGGTGGCGAAATGGCGCTCGAGCGCGCGCAGGATCTCGCGGCCGACCGCCTCGTGCGCGGCGCCGTCGTAGCGCACGTGGAAGTGCGAGAGCTGCTGCTCGGTCATGCCCTTCTCGTGCTCGAGGCCGGCCAGCACGCGGTCGAGCAGGGCCTGCGTGGCGCCGCCCGGCTGCAGCTCCGCGGACGTGCGCAGGGCCTCGGCCGCCTCGCGGTTGCGGTCCTGGCGCAGCAGCGCGTACCCGAGCGTGTACCAGGCGTTGGCCAGCCGGGCGTTCAGCGAGAGCGCGCTGCGGGCCGCCTGCTCGGTGCGGGGCCAGTCGCCCGCTTCCTGCGACAGGTACATCAGCGAGATCCAGGGGGCGACGGCGCCGCCGTCCACGGCGGTGGCGCGCTCGAGGTAGCTCGTGGCCTCGGCGTACCGGCGGCGTTGCCGTTCGCCGTCCGCCGCCAGCACGAGCACGACGCCGGCCACCCGGCGCAGCCCCGGTTCCGACGGGTACCGCGCGAGCAGGCCCTCGACCGCGCGCACGTCGGTCGCCCCCATGGCCGCCCTCGCGCTGGCGCGGCGCCCCAGTTCGGCCAACAGGATCTCGTCGGCGTCGTCGGCCGCCGGCACGGTGGGGACATCGAACGGCTCGGTCGGGACCAGCTCGGCGGCGGGGGGCGGCGGCGGCACCAGGCCGGGATCCTCGGCGGCGGCCGCGAGGCCCGAGGGAACCGCCGCCGGTGCCGCCACGGCCTGGACCGGCGGGCGCGGGGCCGGGCCCGAGCGCAGCCGGGGCAGCCCGACCACGCCGAAGATCAGGACCAGGGCAAAAGCTGCGACCAGTCCCCAGGGGATCGGCGCGCGCGACGGCGGATCCGGCAACGGCTCGGCGTGGGCCGCCTGGTCGCGGGCTGCTTCGGCGGGGTCACGGGCGCGCAGCTTGGCGAAGACGACGCCGCAGCGCGGGCAGGAAGGCTCCCCGACGAGGGCGTGTCCGCAGCGGGGGCACCCCGCCAGGGGCTCCATGCGGGGCGAATGGTAGCACTGTAGAATCCGCGACTCCCTATGGCCGCGGTCACACCGTTCAGCGAGCGCGAACAGCGCGTGGACCGTGCGCGCCGGCGTGCCGGCTTGTGGCTGGGCCCGTTGGCTTTCCTGCTCGTCCTGGCCGCGCCCACCGGCCTCGATCCCTCGTCCCACCGCCTGGCCGCGGTGATGGCGCTGGTGATCACCTGGTGGGTGACCGAGCCGATGCCCCTTGCGGTCACCGCGGTGGTGGGGCCGGCCCTGGCGGTACTCCTGGGCGTGACGCGGGCCCGCGACGCGTTCGCGCCGTTTGGCGATCCGGTGATCTTCGTGTTCCTCGGCTCGTTCCTGCTGGCCGAGGCGCTGCAGGTCCACGGCCTCGACCGGCGAATCGCCCTGGCCGTGCTCAGCCTGCGCAGCGTGGCGCGGACGCCCGGGCGCATCCGGATCGCCGTCGCGCTGGTGACGGCGGGGATCTCGATGTGGATCAGCAACACCGCGACCGCCGCGATGATGCTGCCGATCGCGCTCGGGCTCGTCCGGGCCCTGCAGGCCGCCGGCTCGTCCGAGTCGCCGCGCGCCCTGCTGATGCTGGTCGCGATCGCGGCCTCGCTCGGCGGCGTGGCCACGCCGGTGGGGACGCCGCCCAACCTGATCGCCCTCGGCTTCCTGGAGCAGGCGGGCCTTTCGCTCGACTTCCTCCGCTTCATGAGCATCGGCGTGCCGCTCTCGCTGGCGCTGACCGCGGTCACGCTGCTGGTGGTGCGGAAGGTGCTGCCGCGCGCGGAGGGCGCGGCCGACGTGGGCGCGTGGGTCGCGCGCGAGCGCGCGGCGCAGCCGCCCTGGGGAGCGGGGCAATGGGCCTGCGCGGTCGCGTTCGCGGGCGCGGTGGTGCTCTGGCTGACGCCCGGCGTGGTGACGCTGGCGGGCGCCGGTCCGGGAAGCCCGGCGCGGCTCGTGGCCGACCGCCTGGAGGAGTCGGTGGTCGCGCTCGGCGCCGCCGCGCTGCTCTTCCTCTGGCCGGTCGGCGAGCGGCGCGCGCTCACCTGGCCGGAAGCGGTGCGCGTAGACTGGGGGACACTGCTTCTTTTCGGAGGAGGGCTGTCCCTGGGCCGGATGCTGTTCGACACGGGCCTGGCCGGCGTCGCCGGCCGTGGCGTGGTGCAGGCGACCGGGGTGACGTCCCTGTGGGGCCTCACCGCGCTGGTGCTGGCGACGACGATCGTGCTGACCGAGTTCGCCTCGAACGTCGCCACGGTCAGCATGCTCGGCCCGCTGGTGCTGGCGCTCGCGCAGGAGACGGGGGTGGCGCCGCTGCCGCCGCTGCTGGCGGCCTGCTTCGGCGCGAGCATGGGCTTCATGTTCCCGGTGGGCACGCCGCCCAACGCGATCGTCTACGGCACGGGGCTGATACCGATCACGGCGATGATCCGGGTGGGGGTGGTGGTGGACGTGCTGAGCTTCTTCGTGATCTTCGCGACCCTGCGGCTGCTGTGTCCGCTGCTCGGCCTCGCGTGACGGCCACCACGGTCGAAGCCACCGCGCCGACCCGCATCGACCTGGCGGGCGGCACCCTCGACATCTGGCCGATCTACCTCTTCCACCCCGGTGCTACGACCGTGAACTGCGCGATCGACCGCCGCGCCTGGTGCCGCGTGGAGACCGGCGTCAGCGGCGTGCGCATCGAGTCGAAGGACACGCTCGCGAAGTCGGAAGGCCGCGACGTGTCCGAGGTGCTCCAGGGCAAGGGCTCGCTGGTGGCCAACATCCTGCGCGCGCTCGGCATCCAGACCGGGGTGAAGGTGACCACGCACTCGCGGGTGCCGGCGGGGTCGGGCCTGGGCGGCTCGTCCGCGCTGGCGGTGGCGGTCGTGGCCGCGGCCGCGCGCGCGTTCGGCAAGCCCCTCGACGCGGACAGCATGTGGCCGGTGGTGCGCGACGCCGAGGCGCAGAACATGGGCGTGCCCGCCGGCATGCAGGACCACCTGGCCGCGATCCACGGCGGCGTGCTGGGCATCCACCTCGAGCCGGGCCGGGTGCGGGCGGCGCGCCTGCAGACCGATCCCGCGCGCGTCGAGGAGTCGCTGCTGCTCGTGGACGCGGGCGTGACCCGCTTCTCGGGCATCAACAACTGGGACGTGTTCAAGGGCCAGATCGACGGCAACGAGCAGGTGCGCTCCTCGCTGGCGCGGATCGTGTCCGCGGCCTCGCGGCTGCGCGAGGCGCTGGTGGCCGGCCGCTACGACGACGTGGCGCCCCTGATGGACGAGGAGTGGCAGGCGCGCAAGCGCCTGGCGCCGGGCGTGACCACGCCCGAGATCGACCGCATCGCGGAGCTGGCGCGCGAGGCCGGCGGCGCGGCGAAGGTGTGCGGCGCGGGCGGCGGCGGCATGGTGGCGGTGTGGGCGATCCCCGGCAAGCGCGAGAAGGCGGAGGCCGCCATCCGCGCCGCCGGGTTCAAGGTGGTGCCGTTCCGCGTGGATCTGCGCGGCCTGGAGGTGGAGTAGAATGCCCGTTTCGGGACCCTTCAGGAGAGCCTCATGATTCAGGCCACGCAGCTCAAGCGCGGCATGTGCATCAAGCACGACAACGACCTCTACCGGGTGGTGGAGGCGCAGCACAAGACGCCGGGCAACCTCCGCGGCCTGGTGCAGGCGAAGATCCGGCACCTGAAGAGCGGCTCGATCATCGAGCACCGCTTCCGCAGCGTGGACATGGTCGAGCGGGCCATCCTGGACGAGACGGACATGGAGTTCCTCTACCAGGACGGCGACATGTACCACTTCATGAACGCCGCGACCTACGAGCAGCTCGCGCTCTCCGACGAGGTGCTGGGCGACGCCGTCCCGTACCTCATCCCGAACATCAAGCTCAAGATCGAGATGTACGAGGGCCGTCCCGTCGGCATCGACCTGCCGCAGACGGTGGACATGACCATCATGGAGACGGAGCCCGCCATCAAGGGGGCGTCCGTCTCGAACGTGGGCAAGCCGGCCAAGATGGAGACGGGCCTCATCGTCCAGGTCCCCGCGTTCATCTCCGAGGGCGAGCGCATCCGCATCGACACCAGCACCGGGTCGTACGTCGAGCGGGTCAAGTAGCGCGATGATCCTGGCCGTCGGGAGCACGCGCGGACCGAAGGTCGAGGCCGTGCGCCGCGTCCTCGCCCAGCTCGCGGAGCGGGCGCCGGAGCTGGCCCGGGCCGAGGTCGTGGCCGTGGACGTGACCGCGGGCGGCACCCCGCCCATGCCCCTCAGCCTGGACGAGCTGCTCGACGGCGCGCGCTCGCGCGCCCAGCTCGCGATCGAGGCCCTGCAGACCCAGGGACGCACCGCGGACATGGCGGTGGGGATG
>DATBIZ010000478.1:0-6733 GCA_036556645.1 Vicinamibacteria bacterium
GCTCGAGGCCACCGGCCGCGTGGTCTGGTCCGGCATGACGCCGGACCGCGGCGTGCTGCGCTACGGGGTGCAGTTCGCGGAGTCCCCGGCGCCGACCCGCGAGCAGCTCCGCTCCCTGATCGCCGCCAGCGCCGCATAGCCTCCGCTGGCGCGCGCGCCCGCCGCGCTCCCCCCGTGAGGAACGGCGCCGCGGACGCGCGCAGGTGACGGCGCGGGAGCACGGCGGGAGCGCGTCTGTTGCGAGGATGCGGGCACTCTAGCACAATCGCGCGCTTGCCTCCGGCCGATCCTCCGCGGTCCCGCGCTTTCGCGGGCGTGGCGCTCGTGAGCCTCTGCGTGCTGACGCTGCAGCTCACGCTCACGCGGCTGTTCTCCGCGACCATGTACTACCACTTCGCCTTCCTGGCCATCTCGCTCGCGCTGTTCGGCTCGGCCGCCAGCGGCGTGGCCGTGTACCTCGGGCGCGAGCGGCTGCGCGGGGTGCGCACGGGACGCGCGCTCTCCGTGTCCGCCGCGCTCTTCGCGCTCGGGACCGCGGGCGCCCTGCTCGTGATCCTGGCCAACCCGATCTCGCCCGTCGAGGACGGGGCGACCACGCTCGCCCGTCTCGCGCGCATCTACGCCGGCACCGCGCTCGCCTTCTTCTTCGCCGGGGCCGCCATCACGCTCGCCATCGCGCGCTACGCCGAGCACGTGAGCCGGCTGTACCTGTTCGACCTCGGCGGCGCGGCGGCCGGCTGCCTGCTGCTGATCCCCCTGCTCGACGCGCTGGGCGCGGTGGACACCGTGCTGCTGGTGGCGGCGGCCGCGGCGGCGGCGGCCGTGCTCTTCGAATGGGGGAGCGGAGGCGGGCGCGCCTGGCGGGTCACCCTGGCCGCGATCGCGGCGGGCCTCGCCCTCCTCCTCGCCGACAACCTCCGCACCGGCCGGCTCGACGTGCGCACGGCCAAGGGGCTCGACGAGCGCGGCCACGTGATCTTCTCGAAGTGGAACTCCTTCTCGCGCGTGACGCTGTGGGGCAGCCTGGAGGACGAGACCGCGCTGATCATGATCGACGCGGACGCCGCGACCGAGGTGACGCGTGACGGCACGGACCTGCCGCGCCGGGCCTACCTGGCCGGCCGCGTCGAGGCGCTGGGCTGGCACCTGCGCCCGGGGGCGAAGGCGCTGATCCTGGGGCCGGGCGGCGGCAACGACGTGGTCACCGCGCTGCTCTTCGGCGCGCGCGAGGTCACCGCGGTGGAGGTGAACCCGATCATCGCGCGCGACCTGCTCTCGAGCGAGCCGCTCCGGTCGTGGACCGGGCGGGTGTTCGAGCAGCCGGGCGTGCGGCTGGTCGTGGACGAGGCGCGCAGCTACATCCGCCGCTCCTCCGAGCGGTACGACCTGATCCAGGGCACCATGGTGGACACCTGGGCGGCCACCGCGGCCGGGGCGTTCGCCCTCACCGAGAACCACCTCTACACGGTGGAGGCGTTCCGCGACTACCTCGAGCACCTCGGCCCGGACGGCATCCTCAGCATGACGCGGTGGTACCTCGACCCGCCCGACCAGCTCCTGCGGCTGGTGGCGCTGGCGCGCGCCGCGCTCGACGAGCTCGGCCTCGGCCCCGCGGCGGAACGGCTCGTCATCGCGCGCGGCCCCACGGAAGAGGGGACCGAGCGCGCGCCCGCGACGGTCCTGCTCAAGCGCACGCCCTTCACCGCGGGGGAGCTGGAGCGCCTGGAGAACGCCGCGACGCAGAACGGCCTCACGCTGCTGTACACGCCGCGGCGGCGGCCCGACAACCTGTTCACGCGCGCGGTCGAGGCGCCCGACGTGGAGGGCATCGGCTCCGAGATGGGCCGCGACCTCGGGCCGACCCGCGACAACAGCCCGTTCTTCTTCCACACCGCGCGCTGGCGCGACCTGCCGCGCGTGCTGCGCGCGGAAGGCGAATGGCGCAAGACCAACCTCGGCACGTTCGTGCTGGCCGGCCTGCTCGCGCTGACCGCCGCCGCCTGCGCGGCGTTCATCGGGGGCCCGCTCGCGCTGGCGCCCGGCCCCGCGCGGGCGCCGGGAGCGCTGCGCTGGCTGGCCTATTTCGCGTGCCTGGGGACGGCCTTCATCGTGGTCGAGGTGGCGCTGGTCCAGAAGTGCATCCTCTTCCTCGGGCACCCGACGCACGCCCTGGCGGTCGTGCTGTTCGCGCTGCTGCTGTGGAGCGCGCTCGGCAGCGCGCTCAGCGGCCGGCTCGACACCGCGCGGCTGGCGGCGGTGCTGGCCGCGGTGGCCGCCCTGGTCGCCACGGCGGCCCTGGCGCTCTCGCCGCTCTTCGACGCGCTCGTGCACCTCGAGCGCCCGTGGCGGATCGCGGTGGTCGCGGCGGCGCTGGCCCCGCTCGGGCTGGCCATGGGCATGCCCCTGCCCATGGCCGTCCGGCTGCTCGCGCGGCGGCAGCCCGCGATCATCCCCTGGGCGTGGGGCGTCAACGGCGCGTTCTCGGTGATGGGCTCGGCGGCGGCGCTGGTGATCGCGCTGTTCGCCGGCTTCGACCAGGCCCTGCTGGTGGCGGCGGCGGTCTACGCCGCCGCCCTGGTGGCGGTCCGCCGGGCGTCCGCTCGCCCGGCGGCTAGTTGACCACCTCCCGCCAGCTCCGCATCGTGCCGGGCGAGCAGCCGTGCTTGCGCTGCCCGTGGCCGAGCGAGAGCCGGTCCAGGATCTGCTCGCACGAGCAGCCGCGCGTGTCGTCCAGGGTGATGGCCGCGTCTGCGGACGCGCCGCGCTTCCCGGTCGTGTCGAACGTGCGGTCGCCGTCCATCAGCGCGAAGTGGTTCGGCAGGAGCCGCACCGTGGGCACCGCCTCCGGCACCGCGGTGCCCGCGCACAGGTCGCAGGCGTCGCCGAGCCCGTCGCCGTCGGCGTCGGCCTGGTCGGGGTTCGACACCGCGCAGTTGTCGCAGGCGTCGCCGGCGCCGTCCTGGTCCACGTCGGCCTGGTCCGGGTTGGGCGTGCGCCGGCAGTTGTCGAGGTCGTCCGCCACGCCGTCGGCGTCGAAGTCGCTCATCACGAACACGACCGTGCCGTCGTGGTCGGCCGACCGCAGCGCGGTGGTCCCGTCGCGGTCGAACAGGAACGGCGCGTCGGCGTTCCCGCGCGAGTGCTCCGCGCCGCGCACCCAGGGGTCGAGCCCCTGGGACGTGACCGCGTGGTCGAGGCTCTGCGCGGTGCCGTCGAACACGAACGAATAGCGCTCGCCCTCGGGCAGGTTCAGCGTCTGGTTGGTGAGGTCCGCGGTGATCTCGTCGGTGGCCGGGATCAGCGCGCCGCGCGGGTCGGGCGCGCCGGTGACCTGGCCCATCACGTCCACGTAGCCGTCGGTGAACTCGAAGGCGTTGAAGTCGCCGATCACCACCAGCCGCAGCCCGGGCTCGGCCTGCTGCATCGCCTCGAGATGGCGCGAGAGGCGCAGCGCCTGCTCGTGGCGCTTGGCGCGGACGCGCGCCCCGTCGCTGCCCTCGATCCCGCTCAGCGAGCGCTGGTGGACCGAGATCACCGCGATCGGGAACGGCGCGCCGTTGCCGACGTAGGCGCCGCGCAGGAGCAGGGGAGGACGGTCGTTCAGCTCGTCCGGCTCGTTGCCGGGGAACTCGAAGACCTCGTCGCGGCCGATCTGGGTGACGGAGTCCACGCGCACGGCGTCGCGCACCAGGAAGCCGACGTCGATGCCGCCGATGTCGTGGCCCTCCAGCAGGTACGCGGTGTAGGCGACGGCCGGGTCGTCGGCGCGGATGCGCGCCGCGAGGTCCTGCAGCGCGGTCAGGTTCTCGACCTCCTGCACGGCCAATACGTCCGGCGCGCCGAGCGCGAGCCTCACCTGCCGCGACAGCTTGCCCAGCTTGAGGGCGTACTCCTCGGGCGTGGGGAGCGGGTCGTCGATGTCCTCGTCGTCCACGGTGTCGAACAGGCGCAGCACGTTCTGCGAGCCGACCGTGAACTCGGCGGCCGCCCGCGCGCGCACCGGACGCACCGCCGGCTCGCCTTCGGTGGCCAGGCTGGTGGGCCAGATCTGGTAGTCGCCGAACGAGAACGCGAGCGGCCCCTCGGCGGTGACCCTCGCGCCGCCGGGGAGGCGCAGGCCGGGCGCGGCCGCGAAGCGGTCGGTGTCGATCTCGAAGATCTCGGGGTTGCCGTCCCAGACCGGCAGGCCCGGCCGGCCGGGGAACAGGATCCCGGGCTCGCGGAACGCGCGCGTGGCGGCGGCCACCACCGAGGCCTCGCTGAACTGGTTGGTCGGGCTGGACACCACGCCGTCCACCACGCGCACCAGCATCCCCTCGAAGCGCTCGATCTCGTTCGCGGGCCGCGGCTGGTCCGGCGAGGGCGTGTTCGCGTCGAACAGGACCGGCGACGGCACCGCGAGGCCCGAACCGGTCACGATCACCTCGGTCGCGTCGAGCTCGGTCATGTTGAAGAACTCGGCCACCGTGCCCGTCGCCTTCACCTGGTCGCCGACCGCGACCGCCGGCGCACTGCCGGTGAAGACGTACAGCCCGTCCGACGTCTCGGGATCGCCGTCGGCGGCCGCCTGGACGAAGAACCCGTCCCCGAACACCGCCGTGACCAACACGTCCTGCACGAACCGGCGCTGGCCGGCCAGCGGCGACACCAGGCCGCTGCCCTGGATCTGCTGCACGGTGGCCTCACCGGCCGGACCGGGACAGACCGGGTCGGCGGTGTGGCAGCCGAGCCCGCCGAACGTGTCGGTGGCAAAGCCCTGCCACTCGCCCGCGGGATCGAAGGCGTCCGTGCCGACGGTGTCTCCGGCCGTGATCGCGAGCGTGCGCCGGAGCGTGTTGTCGGCGGTGGATACGAGCCCGCTGCCCCACTCGCTGCCCGGGTCGACGCCGATCTGCCCGATCACGTCGAGGACCGTGGTGCCCTTGCGCAGCACGACCGCGTCGTCGCCGTTGAACCAGCCCGAGCCGTTGGTCTGGTCGGCCACGGCCTGGATGGCCGCGCCGGCGGAGGCGTGCGCGAGCACGAACACGTCGCCGGCCGCCACGGTACCGGCCAGGTTGACCGTGAGCGTCGCCACCGGGTTGCCGTTGAAGTGCATCTGCACGTTGTAGCCGCCCGCCGCGAGGTTCACCGGCGCGCCGGTTCCGTTGAAGATCTCCAGCGCCTTGTTGTTCGAGCTCCCCTCGACGTACTCCGAGAAGAACAGGTCGGCGGCCTGGGCGAAAGCGGGCGCCGCCGGCAGGAGAAGCGCGAGCGCCGCGGACAGCGCGATGGCGGACGTACGTGCGGGGCGTGGCATGTCGGTTCCTCCGGACGGCGGCGGAGGCGGCCGCTGTCCCCGTCTGGCCTGATGGCGAAGCGGGAAGTGTGCCATCGCCCGCCCGCTCCGCGCAACCGCGGGGGTTTCGCGCGGCGTAAGCGGTTACCTTCTTCGTAAGGCCACGCCGGACCGGCACCCTTCCCCTTCAGGACCTTGGCGACGGCACGGCCGTTGCTGCACTTGCGGCGAACGAACCCTCGAGTTCACCGCCTCCCGCGCCCCGCGCGGGATGGGCCCCTCCCGGAGGAACGCATGAGCCTCACCCGTCTACGCCCCGCAGCCTGGGTGCTCGCCGCCGTCGTCCTGGCGGCGGCCGTCCCTGACGGACCCGACGTCCACGCCCAGACACCGACGCCGTCGCTGGTGGATCCGGACCTGGCGGTCCGGACGGCGGTCAGCGGCCTTTCCCAGCCCGTGAACCTCGCGTTCATCGGCCGGCGCGACATGCTGGTGCTGGAGAAGGCCACCGGCCGCGTGCAGCGCGTGGTCAACGGAGCCCTTCACTCGACCGTGCTCGACCTGCCCGTCAATTCCGCCTCGGAGCGAGGGCTCCTCGGCATCGCCCTGCACCCGCGCTTCGAAAGCAACGGCTGGGTCTATCTCTTCTGGAGCGAGTCGCTCTCCGGCGCGGACTCCGCCGTCGTGACCGACGTGCCCCTGCTCGGCAACCGCGTGGACCGGTTCGTGTGGGACGGGTCCACGCTGACGTTCGACCTCAACCTGATACGCCTGCGCGCCTTCCAGGCCGACGCCGGGCAGCAGCCGCGCGGCAACCACAACGGCGGCGTGATCGTGTTCGGCCCCGAGGGACGGGGACGCCATGACGATGACGATGACGATGACGACGACGACCACCACCACCACGGCCACCACGACGACGGCGACGACGCCCGCGGCCGCCACCACGGCCGTCGCGACCGGCACGCCCAGATCTACATCCAGGTCGGCGACACCGGCCGGCGCGGGCAGATGCAGAACCTGGAGGACGGGCCGTTCGGTCCCGGGATTCCCGACGACCAGTTCGGCGGTCCGGAGCCGGACGACGCGCACCTCACCGGCGTGATCCTGCGCCTCAACGACGATGGCAGCATCCCGCGCGACAACCCGTTCCACCGGCACGGCGCCGCGGTGGGAGGCGAAGTCGGCGAGAACCTGCAGAAGGTGTTCGCCTACGGCATCCGGAACGGCTTCGGCATGGCGTTCGACCCGGTCTCCGGCGACCTGTGGGAGCAGGAGAACGGAGACGACTCCTTCTCGGAGCTCAACCGCGTGGACCCGGGGATGAACTCCGGGTGGGTGCAGATCATGGGGCCGGTCGAGCGCGTCGCGCAGTACAAGGAGATCGAGACCAGCCCCCAGTTCTTCGGGCTGCAGCAGATCCGATGGCCGCCCACCAACATCGCCGACACCCCC
>DATBIZ010000479.1:0-8464 GCA_036556645.1 Vicinamibacteria bacterium
GGTCAAGTTCGTCGCGGTCACCAACGGCGACGCCGGCCATCAGGACGAGGGCGGCGGCGCGCTGGCCCGCCGGCGCCGGCTCGAGTCGCAGGAAGCCGGACGGCGGCTCGGCATCGCGGAGTACGAGACCCTCGACAACCACGACGGCCAGCTCGTGCCGTCGCTGGACGTCCGCGAGCAGGTGATCCGCAAGATCCGCCAGTGGAACGCGGACGTGGTGCTGGCGCCGCGGCCGAACGACTACCACCCCGACCATCGCTACACCGGCGTGCTGATCCAGGACGCGGCCTACATGGTGGTCGTGCCGAACATCGCGCCGGACACGCCGCCGCTGCGCAAGAACCCGGTCTTCCTCTATTTCCAGGACGGCTTCGAGCGGCCCAACCCGTTCCGGCCCGACGTGGCGGTGGCGATCGACGACGTGCTCGAGCGGAAGATCCGCGCGCTCGACGCCCACACCTCGCAGGTGTACGAGTGGCTGCCCTGGGTGTCGGGCGACCTCGAGAGCGTGCCGAAGGACCCCGCCGCGCGCGTCGGCTGGCTGCAGAAGCGGTACAGCCGCGCGCCCACCGCCGCGGTGCGCGAGGCGCTGCAGCGCCGGTACGGCGAGAAGGCGGCCGGCGTCGGGCACGCCGAGGCGTTCGAGCTGTGCGAATACGGCCGGCGCCCGTCGCCGGAGGAGCTGAGCCGGCTCTTCCCGTTCTGAGGCCGCCGGTCCGGGCTCGCGCGCCGCGCGCCGACAGCTAGGGGGGCGGCGGCCGCAGCGGCGCGACCAGCTGCCGGAGGTAGCCGTCCGGCACCGCCGCGCCGCCGGCGAGGCCGTAGGCGGCCGGCCAGCGCCCTTCCGGCTGGTAATACGTCCCGAAGAGCCGATCCAGCACCGGGAGGTGGACCGCGAAGTTCCTGTCCACCGCTTCCGGGTCGGCCGCGTGGTGCCAGTGGTGGAAGCGCGGCGTGGCCAGCACGTGGCGCAGCGGGCCGAAGTCGAAGCGGACGTTCGCGTGGATGAACGTGGCCTGCACGCTGACGAAGGCCACGTACGCGAAGAGCGGCCCCTCGCCGAAGCCGAGCACGTAGATGGGCACGTAGGTGAGCCCGCGCGTCACCGCCACGTCCACCAGGTGCAGCCGCGAGCCGGCCAGCCAGTCCATCTGCTCGGCCGAGTGGTGGATGGCGTGGAACCGCCACAGGAGCGGCACGGCGTGGAACGCCCGGTGCACGGCGTATTGCGTGAGGTCGGTGAGCACCAGGATGCCCGCGAACTGCAGCGCGAAGGGACGCGAGCCGATCCACGCGGACACGCCCGGGTGGCGCGCCCAGTCGAAGAAGACCATGGCCGGCTTCAGCGTGAGCAGCGTCGTCACCTGCACGAGCAGCGCGCTGACGAAGAAGTAGGTGAGGTCGGTGCGCCAGCCGGGCCGGAAGACGCGCTGGTCCGCGCGCCGCGCGAACACGCGCTCGAGCGGGACGAACACGGCCGAATACGCGATCACGTTCAGCAGGAACCAGTCGAGCCCGAGGAACGGGCCGTCGCGCAGCTCGCCGTCGAGCGGCACGCGCGACCCGCCCAGCAGCGCGGCCGCGAGCGTGAGGCCGATGCCGGCGGCGCCGAGCGCGGCCCGGCGGCGCAGGCACACGCTGCCCACCCCCAGCACGAACGCGGCCACCAGGAACACGTGCAGCAGCGCCCGCACGTACGGCACGGGATACAGGGCACGGATCTCGCGCGTGGTGAGCAGCGAGGGGTGATGGAAGCAGAGCACGGCGCCGAGGCCGATCGCGCCCAGCGCGACCGAGAGCACGCCGCTGAGCCAGCCGGAGCCGAAGCGATGATCGGTTCGCGCCGCCGTAGCGGCCGGATTCTACCGAAAACCCGCTCCGCGCAGCACGGCGGCCACGCGCGCCTCGGCCTGGGCGTGCAGGCCGGGCGGCGCGCCGTAGAAGGCGCCCGCGGCCTTGCCCTGCCGGTCGAACAGCAGCAGCGTCGGCACCGCGCTCACGTCGCCGAAGGCGCGCGCGACCTCGGGCGTGCCGATCGCCCAGCGGAGCGGCAGCGCCCGCTCGGCGGCCAGCGCGCGCACGTCGGCCTCGTCGGACTCGACCGCGATCGCGAGGACGGCCAGGTCGTCGCCGTGGCGCTCCTTCAACTCGCCGAGCCAGCTCAGGGTGGGCCGGCAGGGCGGGCACCAGGTCGCCCAGAACTCGACCAGCACCGCGCGGCCGGCGAGGTCCGCGGCCGCGATCGGCCGGCCGTCGAGATCGCTCAGCGTGAACGCGGGCAGCGCCGCGACCTCGCCCGCGGCCGAGGGCGCGGCCTGCGCCCGCGCCGCCTCCTTCCGGCCGGCCAGCACCAGCTCGACCATCCGCGTGAGGTCGGCGCGGAAGCGCTCGTGGCTCCGCGCGCTCTTGAGCGGCGCGTAGCGCCCGCCGCCCTCCCCCTCGCCCTTGCCGTAGAAGCCGAAGTCCTTCGGCGTCGCCACCAGCACGTCGTCCACGAAGATGGCCGGGTAGCGCGTCACCCCGTGCCGCTTCGCCAGCGCGGAGTCGCCGTAGTTCTCGACCACGAAGCGCACCGTCCCGCCGAAGCTCTTCGCCACGCTCTGGGCCAGCAGACCTGCTGGATCGGAGAGGTTTCAGGTATAGGGCCACCGTACGAGCGTGATCGCGAGCGCCGGCTCCGCTGGCGGGAGCCGCGGCGGGGACGGCGCCAGCGCGGCGAAGTACCTCGGGAGCACGTCCCGGGCGATCGCGGCCGCGTGGGCGGCGCCGGCGGCCGTCGCGGCCTCGGACTCCGCGAGCTCGAGGAAGAGCCGGCCGAGGGTGTGGTCCACGCCGGGGACCGCCAGCCGCCGTTCCATCGCCTGCAGCGCCTCGCGCGTGCCGGCCACGTCGCCCTCCACGGCGCCCGCGCGCAGCGGCGCGAAGCGGTCGGCCGCCTGCAGGTACCGGAGGAGCGCGCCGTGGCGCAGGCCGAGGGCGTCGAGCTCGCGTGCCTCCTTCAGCGCCGCGCTGGCCGTGATGAACTGCGGGTGCTTCTCGATCGAGGCCGGCGGCCGGTACGCGGCCAGGATCTCGGTCTCGAGCGCCTCGAGCTCCGCGGCGAGGCTGCGCAGCGGCGGCGCCGGCGGCGCGGCGCGGTCGGCCACGGTGGGGGCGAACGCGAGGAAGTCGCGCTGCGCGGCCGCGCTCCCGAGGTAGAACAGGCCGCTGTCCGGCATCGTGCTGCGGCCGTAGTCGAGGCTCGCGTCGTAGTACACGCGGACCTGGGGCCACGCCGCCTCCGCGAGCGCGCGCAGCGCGGACGGCCGCAGGCCGGCGAGCTCATCCGCCGGCGCCTTCGCCAGCCGGTCGCGGAGCACGCCGCCCATGCGCCGCCACTCCTCCTCGAAGGCGGCCGGCTCCTTCCGCTGCGCGGCGCTCCGCTCGCCCAGGTAGGTGGCGGCGAGCAGGTCCGCGCGCGCGTGGGCCAGCCGCTGCAGCGCCAGCCAGCGCCGCCCGGCCGCCCGCGCCTCGTCCGCGCGCTCCAGCGTCGTCCGGCTGCCGTCCTTGATCTGTCTCCAGATCTCGTCGGTGGCGGGGTTCGTGGTGACGAACGCGCGCCAGCGCGCGATCTCGGCGGCCAGAGGGTCCTCCGCGGCGCGCAGCGGCGCGAGCGCGCCGGCCAAGAGCGCCAGCGCGGCGAGCGGCGCGGGGCCCGGGCGTGGCGCGCGCATGCGCCGGAGCATGCCACGTCCGGGCGTCGAAGAGTTTGGATGGGCTCGGGCCGCGGCGCCCGCGCTCACCACGGCTTCGCGTTCCCGCGGCGGTCCAGGAAGCGGCCGTTGTCGCGGGGCGAGAGGCCGTCGATCACGCGCAACATGTCGCCGACCGACTGCGCCGGCGCGATCGGCGCGTGCGCGCCGCCCATGTCGGTGCGCACCCAGCCCGGGTCGAGCAGCACCACGGTGACGCCCGCCCCCGCCGCGTCGCCGGCCAGCGACCGCATCAGCATGTTCAGCGCGGCCTTGCTCGCCGCGTAGTAGTAGGGGAAGGAGCCGCGGTTCGCGGACACGGAGCCGTAGCCGGACGAGAGGCTGACCACGCGTGCGCCGCGCCCGGCCCCCAGCAGGCCGAGGAAGGCCTGGGCCACGAGGAGCGGTCCGACCGCGTTGGTGCGCAGCACGTCGAGCGCCGGCCCCATCGCCAGGCGGCCCAGCGCCTCGCCGGCCGCGTCCGGATCGGTCGAGCCGCGGCCCGAGTAGACGCCGGCCACGTTCAGGAGGAGGTCGAGCGAGCGCGTGGCCGCGGCCACCGTGCCCGCGGCGCGTGCGATCGATCCCTCGTCGGCGACGTCGAGCTCGAGCAGCGGCACGCGCGCGCCGGGGGCGGCCGCCAGCGCCGCGAGCGCCTTCGCCTCGGCGGGCCGCCGGCACGCGGCGAACACGCGGTCGCCGCGGCCGGCGAGCTGCCTCACGAACTCGAGCCCCAGCCCCCGGCTGGCGCCCGTGACCAGCGCGTCCGTGGCGTCAGGCCGCCGGCGAAGTGGCGGCGGTCCTCGGCCGGCCCAGCAGGCGGCGCAGCGCGGCCGTGCCCGCGCCGATCAGCATCCCGAACACCACGGTGAGGTAGATCCAGATGCCCATCTGGGGCAGCAGCGCGGTCCAGAAGAACAGGCCCCAGGGGCCCATCGGAGGGAAGTCGGGCCGCGGCTTCGCATAGTGCGTGTCCCACCCGCCGAAGATGGACAGGAACATGACCACGAGCACCGGCACGCGGGCCAGCACGCCGTAGGCGAGCAGCACCTTCCACAGCTCGGGCCACCCGCGCCGCGCGAGGAAGATCGCCACCCACGAGCCGAGCGCGAAGAGCGCGAGCTGGACCACCGGGTTCCGCGGGAAGAGCGCGAGCGCGGCGGCGAAGGTCGCGGTGTTGACCACGAAGCCGAGGGCCGGCCAGCCCGCGGCCGGGCCCAGCCGCGCCGGCTCCGCCCCGGCGTGCGCCAGGCGCAGGGCGAAGTAGATGCCGAACACGAGGATGAGCCAGACGATGCCGACCAGGGAGGCGCCCCCGCCGGGCTCCCGGCTGAACAGGCGTGGGGACCACTGCCGCAGCTCGCCGGTGAGCCGCAGGAGCGTGACGGCCAGCGTGATCACGGCCGGCCAGAGAACGAGCCGCCAGACGCGGAGGTTCGCCATAGCCACCTCTTCGCAGGAAGGGGCCAGTGTACCAGCCCGCCCGCCGGTGGCCGGGACCGACCGCCTCCGGTCCGGCTGAGCCCTACCGGCACCGCGCGTCGAGATAGCCGAGCGTACGCAGGTGCTCGCACGTCTGCGCGCTCGGCGCCGCGCCGCCGGACGCCGCGGCGGGCCGGGTCTCCGGCCGCTTCAGCCGCGCCATCCAGTCGTGCAGGGCCTGACGGTAGAACGCGGCGCGCAGCGGCTCGCGGGATTGGAGCGGGTCTTGCTCCCCGGGGTCCTCGCCGAGGTCGTAGAGCTGCTCCGCGCCGGTGCGCGTGTCGTGGATGTACTTGAAGCGCCCGTCGCGCAGGCCGTAGACGGGCCGCTCCCAGACCGTGCGCGAGACGACGGCGTGGCGGCCCGGGGCGCCGGCCGCCACCGGGAGCAGGCTGCGCCCGGCGAACGCCTCCGCGGCGCGGCCGGACGCGACACCGAACACGTCGAGGACGGTGGGGGCGACGTCCTGCAGGTCCACCTGCGCGGAGACGCGCCTGCCGCGCGGCGCGCCCGCGGGCGGGAAGCGGACGATCAGCGGGACGCGCGTGCTCTGCTCGTACACCTGCGCGCTGTGGCTGATGTACCCGTGCTCGTAGAGCTGCTCGCCGTGGTCCGCGGTCACGATCACGACCGTGCGGTCCCAGAGGCCCGCCTGCTCGAGCGCCCGGCGCAGCTCCCCCACCTCGCGGTCCGCGTAGGCCAGGTTGCCGTCGTAGAGCCGTTGCAGGTGCGCCACCTGCTCCGGGGTGGGACGCACACGGCCCTGGTTCACGTCGGTGTACCAGGTCTTGTCGCGGCGCTCGGCGCGCCCGAGCGGCGCGTCCGGGCCGAACCGCGTGTCGAAGGGCGGCCCGGGGTCGTAGGGGAAGTGCGGCTCGCGCAGGTGGACGTAGGCGAAGAAGCGGCGCGACGCGTTGCGGCGCAGCCACTCCGGGACCACGCGGCGGAACGCCTCGCCGCGGCTGCCCAGGTCGGGGAAGCGCTCGTAGACCTGCTCGAACTCGGCGAACCCGCGCTCGAAGCCGAACAGGCGGCCCGCCATCGGGTTCGCGATGAAGCCGGCGGCGTGCACGCCGGCCTCGGTGAGCGCCTGGGCGAGCGTGAGCCGGTCGGCGGGCAGGCGGTCGGCGTAGGACACCTCGGCGTGGTGCCGGTCGGGGTACTGCGACGTCCACAGCGACGACATCGCGCCCAGCGTGTAGACCGCCGGCGTGGACGCGCGCTCGAACACCACGCCCTCGGCCGCCATGCGGTCCACCTCCGGCGTGGTCGCGCGGCCGTAGCCGTAGACGCCGAAGCTGCCGGCGCGGGCCGCGTCGAGCACGATCAGCAGCACGTTCATGCCCTGGAGCGAGCGGCGCAGCCCGGCGGCCCGCTCCTGCTCGTCCGCGGTGAACGGCGCCGGGTCGAGCGGGTTCGCCGCCGCCGCCCCGCGCCCCATCACGCGCGGCGCCGTCCAGACCGCCCAGGCGAACCGCGCGCCGTCCGCCGCGCCCGCGTGCAGCCCGACGCGCACCACGTCGCCCGCGCCGCCGGGCAGGCCCACGCGGACCTCGTCCTCGGCGGCGGCCGCGCGCGGATCCACGACCGCGGTCCAGACCTCCTTCTCCTCTCCCGCGCGGGCCTCGACCGTCACCCGGAGCGCGACCGGCGTGCCCGCCGCCCGCGCCGCCGAGTGCAGGCGCGGCGTGAAGCGCAGCTCGGCGCCCGCCGGGAGCTCCAGCGCATAGCGCACGACGCTGGGCGCCATCTGCACCAGCGCGGGGACGCCGCCCTGCTGCTCGACGACCGCGAACGGGCGCGGCGCGTCGCGCGCGAGCAGGTCCTCGAGCCCGGCGTCGCCGGCGAGTCCCACCGTGAGGCCGTAGAACGCGGCGGCGAGCTGCCGCCGGTCGGGGTTGCCGGGGCTGTCGGAAGGCGACGCGGTCGCCGCGAACTCGAAGCGCAGGCGGTTGTCGCCGGGCCTCTGCGCGTCCGCGGGCAGCGGCACCCGGTAACGGTGCCGCCCGTCGTTGAGGGTCAGGCGCGCGACCGGCCGGCCGTTCAGCGACACCTCCGCCGCCTGGCCGCGCACGCCGCCATAGGGCGCCAGGTCCACCACCGCCGCGCGCGGGGCCGCCTGCGCGAAGCTCAGCGACAGCTCCGCATGCCCCTTCGTCCAGGTGAACGCGTCGCCGGCCGGCGTCGCCGCCTCGCGGTGGAAGCCGTCCACCTGGTGCGGCTCGGCCGCGGCCGTCCCGAAGAGGATCACCTCGCGCGCCGACCACCGGTCGGCGATCCCCACCCGCCGCGCCAGGTCGTAGACCACCGTCTTGTCGCCGCCACCGCACGCGAACGAGGCGACGCCGAGGGCGACGACGGCCACGGCTCCCTTCAACCGCTACTTCACCCTGGTGCCGGGCGCGACCTCGGCGTCGAACGTGCACAACACGGCCCTGCCGTCCACCGAGCCGGCGAGCACCATGCCGTTCGACTCCGTGCCCATCAGCTTGGCCGGCTTCAGGTTCGCCACGATCACGACCGTGCGGCCGACCAGCGCCTCGGGCGCGTACCACTCGGCGATGCCCGCCACGACCTGGCGTTGCTCGTCGCCCAGGTCCACCTGCAGCTTGACCAGCTTCTTCGAGCCGGCGATCCGCTCCGCGGCGGTGACCTTCGCCGCGCGCAGCTCCACCTTCGCGAACTCGGAGATGTCGATGCGGTCGCCGGCCGCCGGCGGCGTGCCTTGCGTGGCGGGGCCGGCGGCGGGCGGCGGGGCGGGCGTGTCGGACACGGGCTTCTCCTTCTCCAGGCGCGGGAAGAGCGGGGTCAGGCGGCCCAGCGGCGCGCCCGGGCGCAGGACCTGCGGGCGGAAGTCTTCGGCGGCCGGCGCGCCTTCCAGCCCGAGCATCGCGTAGATGCGACCGGCCGCGCGCGGCATCACGGGCTCGACCAGGAGCGCGATCAAGCGCACGTCCTCGAGCTGCTGGTAGAGGAAGCTGGCCAGCTCCGCCCGGCGCGCGGGCGCCTTGGCCGCCTGCCAGGGCGCGAAGACGACGATGGCCTGGTTCACGCGCGAGACGAGCCCCCCCACCTCGGCGAGCGCGCCCGCGAAGTCGAGCCGCTCGTAGCGGGCGAAGACCTCCTCCACGAACGCGCGGCGGTCCTCCGTGGGCGCCGGCCGCTCGGGGACCCGTCCCTCGAAGTACTGGTGGACCATGGTCAGCGCGCGCGAGACCAGGTTGCCCAGGTCGTTGGCCAGGTCCGCGTTG
>DATBIZ010000480.1:0-4108 GCA_036556645.1 Vicinamibacteria bacterium
GAGATCGTAGAAGCCGCGGTAGTGGTCGTCGAGCGCGCGGCGCGGGCTGACCCCCGCCACCAGCACGCCGTAGGGCCGCGCCTGGCCCGGGCGCGCGAGGGGCAGCAGCACCGCGGTGTGCGTGGGCTCCGGGTAGGGGCCGCCAGGCAGCGTCCCGAACCGGTCGCGCAGGTCGGGAACCACCACCGCCCGTGCCTCGGCCAGCACCCGCGCGAGCGGCCACGCGCCGGCTCGGGAGGCGCCCAGATCCACCCGCTCGACGGCCGCCGGGTGATCGAGGGGAAGGCCGGTGGCCGCCACGCGGCCGGCCTCTGCGCCGTCGGGCTCGAGCAGGTACAGCACCGCGAACGGCACGTCGATCGGGTTCTGGCCGAGCACCGCCGCCGCGTCCGTGCCGGCCGCGGCGGGCGTCTTGGCATCCGCCGCGCGGCGCGCCAGGTCGCGCAGGGTGGCCAGCCGGCGCTCGCCTTCGACCCGGCCCGTCGTCTCCGCGACGACCGCCAGCAGGCCGCCCACGCCGCCGCTCTCGTCGCGGATCGGGCTGTAGGACAGGGTGAAGTAGCAGTTCTCGAGGTAGCCGTTGCGGTCGAGCGGGAGCAGCCAGTCGTCGATCGCGAACGATTCGCCGCGCCGCACGCGCTCGAACTCCGGCCCGACGACCGGCCAGACCTCGGGGAAGATCTCGGCGGCGGGCCGGCCGAGGGCCCCCGGGTGCTTGGTGAGCCCCAGGATCGGCCGGTAGCGGTCGTTGTAGAAGAAGCGGAACTCGGGTCCCCACGCCACGACCATCGCGAAGCGCGACTCCAGCATGATGCTGACCGCGGTGCGCAGGCTCTGCGGCCACGAGGAGACCGGGCCGAAGACGGTGCCGGCCCAGTCGATCGAGCGCATCAGCGCGCCCATGTCGCCGCCACCGGTCAGGCAGTCCTCCGGGCGCGGCGGGCCCGTGGGTCGGCTGGAATCCGTTCCGCTCACGCGAGCTCCACGTGTCGGTGCGAAGGAAAAAGCTTGTTCCATCATAGCGTCCGCGGCGCGCGCCGAGGGCGGTGAGCGGCGTCACTGTGCGGCGGCGCCGGACGTGGCCTGCTTGCGCGGCTTCGAGCGGTCTGAGCCTCGGCGGGACGTCTCCGCCAAAGGAGCAACGTTGGGTGGCCTCCTCCAACCCGCTCCACCCCGGGTCGCGCTGCGAAGGGCGGCGTGTCTCCTGGTCGCGCTCCTGCCCGCCTCCGCCCTCGCGTTCCAGAAGCCGCGCCCCGAGGACCGCGTCCTGCCCAACTTCGACAGCCGCCTGCGCGGGCCGCGCGCGGCCGGGCGCCCGGAACTCATGGAGGCGGCGATCGAACGCCTGCGCCGGGGCGGGCCGCGGAGCCTGCGCGGCCGCCTGCACCCGGCGACCGGCGCGCTGCGCGTGCTCTCCGCGCAGGACGGTGGCGCGCTCACCGAGCCGAGCGCGGAGGAGCCCGAGACCGTCGCGCGGCGGTTCCTGCGCGAGAACCCGGACCTGTTCGGGCTGTCCGAGGACGACGTGGCGGGCCTGGTCAAGGCGCGGGAGTACGTCACCGGCGGCGGCGCGCTGCGCCACCTGCGGTTCGACCAGGTCGTGGACGGCATCGCGGTGTTCGGCGGCACCGTCGGCGTGCACCTCGACGCCGCGGGCCGCGTCGTCCGTGTGACCAGCGGTGCCCTGGCGAGTGCGCGCCTGGACGATCCGGAGGAGGTCACGCTGGACGCCGCGCAGGCGGTGCGGGCGGCCGCGGCGGACATCCGCCCCGAGCTGCCGGTCGAGCCGCAGGCGCTGACCTCACCGGGGGGCCGGGCCCGTGCGGCCCGCTTCGCGCGCGGTCCGTTCCGCCGCGACCTGCCGGCGCACCTCGTCCAGTTCCCGGCCTGGCCGCGCGCGCGCCTGGCCTGGCACGTGCGCGTCGAGCCGCACGGCTTCCCGCAGTCCTACGACGTGCTCGTGGACGCGCGCACCGGCGAGATCCTCTTCCGCCGCAACCGCGTCCTGTACGCGGACGGCGCCGGCAACGTGTCGCAGTCCGACGCGACCGCGGCCCTCGACGCGCGCCGGCCCGACGAGCGCCCGGCCGGCTTCGACCCCCCCGGCCCGGGCGACCTCGCGACCGGCTGCCCGCCGGTGAGCGGCCACCGTCCCCGCAGCCTGACCCTCCCGTTCCGCGACCCGGCCACCGTGCTCGGCAACACGGGCCGGCTCGAGGGAAACAACACCCGCGCCGCGCTGGGCACGCCGGGCAACCGGCCGGCCGCCGGCGCGCTCCTCGACGGGACGTGGCACTTCGACTTCCCGTTCGGCTCCGCGGGCGCGGCGCAGACGCACCTGTTCTTCGCCTCGAACTTCGCGCACGACTTCTTCTACGACCTCGGGTTCGACGAGGCCGCCGGCAACTTCCAGGCGTCGAACTTCGGGCGCGGCGGCCTCGGCGGCGACCCGCTGGAGGCGGTGGCGCGCGCGAACGGCCGCAACAACGCGACCTTCCAGCCCGAGCCCGAGGGCCGCAGCCCGGTCATGAGCATGTTCCTGTTCGACGGCGCCGGCTGCTGGTCCGCGGACGTGGACGGCGACGGCCTCGAGGACCTCGACGGCGACTACGACGCGGACGTCGTGATCCACGAGTACCACCACGGGGTCAGCACGCGGCTCAACCCCGCCTGGACCGGCGCCGAGGCCGACGCGATGGGCGAGGGCGGCGGCGACTTCTTCGCCTACAGCATCTACGGCAACACGAAGCTGGCCGAGTCCGTGATGCCGCCGGAAGGCATCCGGCAGGTGAACGAGAAGACGTACGGGGACTGGTTCTGCTTCTTCTTCTTCCTCTGCCTGCCCCACGACAACGGCGAGATCTTCGCGAACGTGCTCTGGGACCTCCGCGAGCGCTTCCGGCTCGACCTCGCGGGCGGCAGCGAAGCCGTCGCCGTGCACGAGGTGCACCGGTTGTACGTGGACGCGCTGAAGCTCTCGCCGCCGTCGCCGACCATGCTCGACCTGCGCGACGCGATCCTCCAGGCCGATCGGCTCCGCCACCCGAGCGCGGACACCGGCGGCAGCGAGAACCACTGCCGGATCTGGACCGCGTTCGCGGGACGAGGCATGGGCCAGCACGCGCTCGACACCCACGACACCGGCGACCTGTCGGTGGTGGCCGACTTCACGGTGCCGGCGCCGTGCCCGCAGCCCCCGCCGAAGCCCACGATCACGGTGACGGTGGCGGACGCGGTCGCCGCGGAGGCGGGCTCGGACACCGCGGCCTTCACCTTCGCGCGCACCGGAGACGTCGAGCGGCCGCTCGGCGTGACCTACACCGCCGAGGGCACCGCCACGCCGGGTGCCGACTACGTCGTGCTCTCCGGCACGGTGACGTTCCCGGCCGGTGCGGCCGAGGCGACCGTGATCCTGGCCGCGCTCGACGACGCGCTGGTGGAGCCGGACGAGACCGTCACGCTCACCCTGCAGCCCGGGGCCGGATACCTGGTCGGCTCGCCGGGCAGCGCGACCGCCCGGATCGTCAGCGAGGACGTGGCGCCGGACCTCGCGATCACGACGGCCTCCACGCCGCGCACGGCCGGAGCCGGGCAGCCGCTCACGGTGACCGAGACCACGCAGAACCGGGGCACGGAGGCGTCGCCGGCGTCGGCCACCCGGTTCCACCTCTCGCGCGACACCGCCCTCGACGGCACGGACGTGGCGCTCGGCGAACGCCCCGTGCCCGCCCTCGCCATCGGGGCGAGCAGCACCGCGAGCACGGCGGTGATCGTTCCCGCCGGGACGTCCGCCGGACGGTGGTTCGTGATCGCCGAGGCCGACGCAGGGCGGGTCGTCTCGGAGAGCGAGGAGGGCAACAACACCGCCGCGGCCTATGTCGAGATCGGCCCGGACCTGGCCATCACGTCGTTCTCGGCCCCGGCCGTCGGCGGCGCGGGCCTGGCCCTGACCGTGGGCGACACCACGCAGAACACCGGCGGCGGCGCGGCCCCCGCATCGGTCACGCGCTTCCATCTCTCGGCCAACGCGATCCTCGATGCCGGCGATCCGGTCCTGGGCGGGCGCGCCGTGCCCGCCCTCGCGCCCGGAGCGGCCAGCTCGGGGTCC
>DATBIZ010000481.1:0-3043 GCA_036556645.1 Vicinamibacteria bacterium
CCGCGGCGACGACCTCGTGATCCTCGACGTGCGCAACGACGACGAGTTCCGCCACTGGAAGCTCGAAGGCCGGCGTCCGGCCGCCACCGTGCACGTGCCCTATTTCGACTTCATCGAGGACGCCTCCGCCGCGATGGCGAAAGTGCCGCGCGGGAAGGACCTGGTCGCGCTCTGCGCGCAGGGCGGCTCTTCGGAGATGATCGTCGAGATGCTGCAGGAGGCGGGCATCCCCGCCCGCAACGTGAAGGGCGGGATGGTCGCCTACGGCGAATACCTGCAGCCCGTGCGCGTCGGGGTGCCGGAGCAGGCCCCGTTCGAGCTGTGGCAGTTCAACCGCCGCGGCAAGGGCTGCCTCTCCTACGTGGTGGTGTCGGGCCGGGAGGCGGTGGTGGTAGACCCGTCCCGCCACGTCGAGAGGTACCTCGACTTCGTGCACGGCAAGGGCGCGCGCGTGGTGCGCGTCCTCGACACGCACGTCCATGCCGACCACGTCAGCGGCGGCCCCGCGCTCTCGGCCCGCGCCGGCGCGCCCTACTTCGTGAGCGCCGGGGAGGGGTTCGAGCTCACCCTGCCGGTCACGCCGCTGCGTGACGGCGACGTGATCCGCCTCGACGGCGGCGCGACGGTGGAAGTGCGGCTGCTGGCCACCCCGGGGCACACGCCCGGCTCCACCTCGTACCTGCTCGGCGGACGCTACCTGCTGAGCGGCGACACCCTGTTCGTCTCGAGCGTGGGGCGCCCCGACCTCGGCGGACACGTGGTGGAGTGGGGGCGGGCCCTGTTCCACACGCTGCACGAGCGCATCGCCGCGCTGCCCGACGACACCGTGGTGCTGCCCGCGCACTACGCGGGGCCCTCGGAGATCGGTCCCGACGGCCTGGTGGCGGCGACGCTGGGCGACCTGCGGCGGGCCGTGCCCGAGATGCAGATGGCGACCGAAGACGAGTTCGTGGCCGCGGTCCGGGAGGCCGTGACCACGCCGCCCGACGCCTACGCCGAGATCATCAAGGTCAACCTGGGACAGGCCCGGCCCCCGGAGGACAAGATCACGGAGTGGGAGCTGGGCAAGAACCAGTGCGCGGTGTCCGCCCGGAAGGCGCCGGCACCGGCCGCGCCTTGGCCGGCGGCGCCGCGCGCCGCGAGATGATGGAGGTCTCATGGAACTCAAGCTCGACGTGCGCGGGGCCAAGTGCCCGATACCGGTGGTCAAGGCCAAGAAGCAGATCGACACGATGTCGCCCGGCGACGTGCTCGAGGTGACCGCCACCGATCCCGGGTCCATGCCCGACTTCGTGGGCTGGGCGAAGACGAGCAAGCTCGCCGTCCTGAAGGAGCAGCGCCGCGCCACCGACGAGAGCGGACGCGAGGTCTTCATCCACGTGATCGAGCGGAAGGCCTGACCGGTGGCCGCTCCGCCCACCGGCCCGCCGCGGCCGGTGCAGTGGGCGAAGGTCGTCGACCACACGCGGTGCATCGGCTGCCATGCCTGCAGCACCGCCTGCAAGTCCGAGAACGAGGTCCCGCTCTCGGTGCACCGCACCTACGTCAAGTACGCCGAGGTGGGCCTGTTCCCGCAGGTGCGCCGCGCGTTCCAGGTGACCCGGTGCAACCAGTGCGCCGAGCCGCCCTGCGTCGAGGCCTGCCCGACCGCGGCCATGCACGCGCGGCGCGACGGGATCGTGGACTTCGACAAGGCGGTGTGCATCGGCTGCAAGGCCTGCATGGCCGCCTGCCCGTACGACGCGATCTTCATCAACCCCGACGACCGGTCGGCCGAGAAGTGCAACCTGTGCGCGCACCGCATCGACGTGGGGCTCGAGCCGGCGTGCGTGGTCGTGTGCCCGACCGAGGCGATCCTGGTCGGCGACCTGAACGACCCGTCGTCGCGCGTGGCCACCGTGGTCGGCCGCGAAGCGGTGACCGTGCGCCGCCCCGAGAAGGCCACGCGTCCCAAGCTCTTCTACCGGGGCGCGCACCAGGCCACGCTCGACCCGCTCGCGGCGCGCCGGCCGGAGGGCGGGCTGTTCCTCTGGAGCGAGCAGGGCGCGCTCGCCCACCAGGTCACCTCGGGCCACCCCGGACGGCACAACAGCTCCGCGGCGGCGCTGCTCGCCTACGACGTGCCGCACCGCGCGCCATGGGACTGGCGGGTGAGCCTCTATACCTGGACCAAGGGCGTCGCCGCCGGCGCCTACCTGGTCGCCGCGGTCCTCGTCGCCTTGGGCCGGCTCGATCCGGCCGGCGCGCTGTGGTCCTGGGCCGCCCCGCTGCTCGCGGCCGCGTTCCTGGGCGCGACCGGAGCGCTGCTGCTCGCCGACCTCGAGCACCCGCTGCGGTTCTACCTGATCTTCACGCGCCCGCAATGGCGGAGCTGGCTGGTGCGCGGCGCGGTCTTCATCACCGCGTACGCGGCCGTGCTCGGCCTCCATCTGCTCGCCAGCGTCCTCGGCGCCGTGGCCGCCCGGCAGTGGCTGATGGTGGCCGGCCTGCCGCTGTCCGCGATGACCGCGGTCTACACCGCCTACCTGTTCGCGCAGGCGCGCGGACGCGATCTCTGGCAGAGCCCGCTCCTGCCGCCGCACTTCCTGGCCCAGGCGGCGCTGGCGGGCGCGGCCGCGCTGGCGGTCCCGGCGGCGGTGCTGTCGCCGCGCGCCGTGCCGCTGCTCCTGCGCGTCACCGCCCTGGGCAGCCTGCTCCACCTGCTGCTCCTGGCGGGCGAGGTCACCTTCCCGCACGTGACCGCGCACGCGCGGCTGGCCGCGCGCGAGATGACGCACGGCGCCTACCGCGCGTTCTTCTGGGCGGGCGCGGCGCTTTGCGGCGCGGGCCTGCTCGCGCCGTGGATCGGTGCCCCGGCCGCGCTGGCCGCGCTGGCCGGCCTGCTGGCCTACGAGCACGCCCACCCCTCCGAACTACCTCCACACCCAGCCCGGTGAACGCACCTTTGTGATCGGTACCGCCGGTCATGTCGATCACGGAAAATCCACGCTCGTGCGTGCGCTGACAGGCATCGATCCCGACCGCCTCGCTGAGGAGCAGGCGC